>NZ_RJOH01000003.1:0-159533 GCF_003942995.1 Streptococcus mitis
CCTAATTATGATTTACTAAAAAAGGTTCAATCAGCATATGAGAACATTGAAAAACATATAAATAATCCTAAAAAATACGAGAATTTCGGCAAAGGCTTAGTGAATTTTAATCAAAGCTACATGCTAACTATAGAAAAATTAATAATAAATGATGCTGAAATTGGTACAAATTTTGCAGATATTTTAATCAACTATATTTCTTTAAATGACTATGATAAAAAAATAGCTTTTGATTTAGTTCAAAAACTATCTGATAGAGACGACGAAAAGGAGTAACCCCCATGGGATTTTTTGACACTGTGAAACAAGAAGGTAGTTTTTCTACTGCATCTGGAGTAAATGGACTACACTACGTTGTCCTTCAGGTAACTTTGAAAGAAAAGTTTTTCGGTACTGGATCAGGAAACCTTACAGAATTAGAAGACGTTATCAATAAACAAGCTTCAAAAGGTTATCGCCTGCATACAATCACAACCGCCAATGGTGGAAGCAAAGGACTGGGTGGTGGTGACCGTATCCAAGCCACAATGGTTTTTGAGAAGATTATATAAAAATCCCCCATCTTTTATCAGAAAAACATCAGCATATAGGAGGCTACTTATGAAAAAATTACTAAGCACATCAGCTATTTTACTTTCTGCTACCGTTCTAGTAGCTTGCTCTAACAATCAATCAGCTACCCAAAATAGCTCGGAGCAACCAAAAACGGAGCAAAAGAATACTACTTCAACAAACACAAAAACCAAAGTAGATAACAGTAAATACGATAATCTAATTTCTGAAATCAAATCAAAATTAGATCCTGAATCAACTGGCGCAATAAGCGTAAAAATTCAAAATAACGTAATCGATTCAGATTCATCCGAACCGCATGATACAATCATGATTTTGCTAACTGGAACGGCTAAAGATAGCGCAAAAGAGACTATGGACGCAATCAATTCAAATTCTGCTACAACTAATCAGCAAAATGCAATTACCGTATTTCGGATGTCTATATCTGAGTTTGCTAAAAAATTACCAGACGACAATACTACTCTTTCCCTTGGATATGAAAAATCTGCTGATCAATACGACTTAATCGCAAAATCTTCAAAACAAAAAGATATTATCCCTGTTGGCGAAATCATCGTACAATAAAAAATCCCCCATATTCGCCAATAGCAACCATCTTTTTATGCTCTATTGTGCAAAAATAGGGGAAATTGAAGAATAGAAAGCCGATTTTACAGACTAAATCGCAAAAAACGGCAAAATTGACAAATAGAAATGACTAATATCTTCTAAACCATCGGCGAAGTCGTGGGCATATATAGAGAGAATTAAAATGAACAAAGAAAATCCATATTTTGAACAAACCAAACAAAACTACATAGAAGTTGAAAAACTCTATAAACTTGGTAAAGCAAAACATACATCTTCTAAATACCGATTTCTTGCACCAGCAGTTAAAAGACAATCTGAACAATTCTTATTTGAAGCTAAGACTCAAAAAAGAAAATATTGGAAATTCAGTCGTGGCTCTCTGATATTCGTAGAGTTCGGTGTAAATATAGGCGGAGAATTATCAAATAATCATTGGGCTATTGTCTTAGACAAAGTAGATAGTCCCTATAAAAAAACACTTACAGTAATTCCTCTAACATCTAAAAATCAAATAGATACTGTACTCATAGACGAAGTCATTGCGGAATATCCTTCTATTTTGCTTGATGAATATATTGAAAAATTACACAAAGAATTATTTGCCTACCTAAAATATTTAGATTCCAATAATGCAATTACTGAAGCTGCCTTATCGGATGTCTACCAAGCTTATACAGAACNATTTTCAAACGAAATAATTCAACCTAAGATAATAGACGATGATAACCTTAAACGGACACAATCAGAAATAAATGACGTTATTGAATTAACTCAATACTACAAAAAATACATTAAGCGTTCTTATGCCAAGTGTAATAACCTTCAAACAATCAGCAAAGATAGAATTTTAAAGAAAAATAGATTAGATCCAATCGGAAAAATGAAAGTATCTGATAACACATTGGACAAAATTAACGAAAAGTTAAAAGAATTATACCTTTTCTAATCTCTTGACATTTTTTAATAATTATATTACAATACAGCTATTAGGAGTTTAGCTCCATAAAGTTTACATTTGGATTTTAGATCCATAACGTGATAGTAGCCGTATTTGATACGGCTACTTTTCTTTTTATATTCTAGTAAACATAACTTAAAATAAAAAACTCCCCCATATTCACCAATAGCAACCCTATTTCTACGGTCTATTGTGCAAAAATGGAGGAAATTGAAGAATAGAAAACCAATTTTACAGACTAAAGTGCAAAAAACGGAAAAATTGACAAATAGAAAGGAGAATCATGGACTACGAAACAACACGGAAGGGACAGTTTTAGGACGAAAAAAGGCGAACTTATTCGCTAATTTGTTTACATATAGCTCCAAATGGATTATAATTTATTTAATCTTAATGAATGGTTGCAGTAGCGACCTACCAAAAGGGGCTTTTAACGAAGCTCCTTTTGTGCATTATTTTGAGGTTTAATCAATGAAACCATTTCTAATTGCTTGCCTGCTGATTGACATCTATTAGACTTTAATCTATAATTAAGTTACTTAGAGGTTTACCCTCATATTTTTAAACTTTGAGCCTCAGCGCTCCAGGGAAGTAGCTTAGTTGTTACTTCCTTTTTATTTTCTAAATAAAACTACTTGTAATATATGGACTTTTTTCAAACCCCATATAAACCCCATATCTGCCTTGTTTTCTATTCTGGTACAATTTATCGTTTGACTGCTTAAAATCGAAAATAAGGGGGTTCTCGTAGCTTCTCGCATGGTATAAACTCAAAACCTTTTCTAATTGCTTGCCTGCTGATGGAAAAGGAGTAAAACCATGAAGATTACAGAATACAAAAAGAAAGATGGATCAGTAGTTTACCGTTCCAGCGTTTATCTTGGTATCGATACCGTAACAGGTAAGAAAGTCAAGACAACTATTTCAGACAGAACCAAGAACAGACTCAAAAGCAAGGCTATCCAAGCCAAGGTAGAGTTTGAAAAAAACGGCTCAACAGTCACAAAAACCGTTAATGTTACCACCTATCAGGAATTGACGAACCTCTGGCTAGAAAATTATTGCCATACAGTCAAACATAGTACCCTCATAGGAGCAAAAAACAACATAAAAAAGTATCTCCTACCAGCCTTTGGAGACTACAAACTAGATAAACTAACACCCCCAATCATTCAGCACCAGGTAAACCAGTGGGCAATAGATTATAACCAACTAGGGAAAGGTTATCAGCAATATAACCAGCTTCATGCCTTAAATAAACGCATATTATCCTATGCCGTTTCCTTGCAAGTCATTGCTTCAAACCCAGCTAGTGATATCATCGTCCCACGGCGCAAACCCAAAGAAGGGCAAAGACTGAAATATATGGATGACGACAATTTGAAAAAATTCTTAGATTATCTAGATCAGTTGCCAAACACTTATAAAAATTTCTCCGATACGGTGTTATATAAGACACTTCTAGCGACTGGTTTGCGTATTCGTGAGTGTCTAGCCTTGAAATGGTCTGATATTGACCTACAAAACGGTAGTATTTCAGTTACCAAGACTTTAAACACCCTCAAGGAAATCACTAGCCCTAAAAGTAAAAGTAGTATTAGAGAAATCGCACTGGATACCAAAACGGTACTCATGCTTCGGCTCTATAAAGCAAGACAATCCCAAATAGGTAGGGAAATAGGGGTAACTTTTGAAAAAGTGTTCTCTGATACCTTTGACAATTATAGAGAAGCTGGAGCGCTCAGATTCAGACTAGAAAAGCATTTAAAACTGGCTGGATGTCCTCGTTTGAGTTTCCACGCTTTCCGACACACCCACGCTAGTCTATTGCTTAATGCTGGCCTGCCTTATAAAGAAATCCAAACACGGCTAGGCCATTCTAAAATTTCAATGACTATGGACATCTATAGTCACCTATCCAAAGACAATAAGAAAAAGGCGACTTCCTTTTATGAAAAAGCCATTGAGAATTTACAAAGTTCCTAAAAAGTTCTTAAAATTCATCATTAAGGGACAAAAAACGGCTATATCAAAGGGTTTCAGCTTTTTCTCACATTTTGAGTTATAATAGAACTATGAAAATCACAAAACTTGAAAAGAAAAAAAGACTCTATCTGATGGAGCTTGATAATGGCGACAAATGCTACATTACTGAAGATACTATTGTTCGCTTCATGTTATCAAGAGATAAGGTGATAAGTGAAGAAGAATTGAAAGAGATTCAGGACTTTGCTCAATTTTCTTACGGTAAGAATCTAGCTCTCTACCACCTATCCTTTAAAGCGCGCACTGAAAAAGAAGTCAGAGAATATCTGAAAAAATACGATATTAATGAAAACGTAGTTTCTCAAGTCATTGCTAATCTTAAAGAAGATAATTGGATTAATGATGGTCAGTACGCTTATGCTATCATCAACGCCAATCAGCTTTCAGGAGACAAGGGACCTTATGTATTGATTCAGAAACTAACACAAAAAGGGGTTCCAAAATCTACTATAGAAGAGAACTTGAAAAAATTTGATTTTTCTGAAGTTGCTCAACGTGTAGCTAATAAACTATTGAAAAAATATGAAGGAAAACTTCCAGCTCGTGCCTTGCAAGATAAGATTATCCAGAATATGACCAACAAGGGTTTTTCCTATTCTGATGCTAAAAGTGCCTTTGACCAGTTGGATAGTCAAGTTGACCAAGAAACGACTCAGGAACTCATCTTCAAGGAACTTGATAAGCAATATGCTAAGTATGCCCGAAAATATGAAGGATACGAACTTAAACAGCGTTTAACTCAAGTTTTAGCACGAAAAGGCTACGATTTTTCGGATATAGCAAGCGCTCTCAGAGAATATCTTTAATATTTTCATGTAAAATTCACAGATTTTAGGTAATTTTATGGTACAATAGTAAACGATAAACTTATAAATTGTAGAAAGTTGGTTAGTTATGAAGCTTCCAAAAGAAGGCGACTTTATTACAATTCAAAGTTATAAGCATGATGGGAGTCTCCACCGAACTTGGCGGGACACCATGGTACTAAAAACAACAGAAAACGCCATTATTGGTGTCAACGATCATACACTGGTTACCGAAAGTGATGGTCGTCGTTGGGTCACTCGAGAACCGGCTATTGTTTACTTTCACAAGAAATATTGGTTTAATATCATTGCCATGATTCGCGATAATGGAATTTCCTACTATTGCAATATGGCTAGCCCCTACTATCTGGATGAAGAAGCACTGAAGTATATTGATTACGATTTGGATGTTAAAATTTTTACAGATGGGGAAAAACGTCTCTTGGACGTTGAGGAGTATGAGCGTCACAAACGCAAAATGAATTATTCTGATGACTTGGACTATATTTTAAAAGAACATGTCAAAATTCTTGTTGATTGGATTAATAATGGACGTGGTCCTTTCTCAGAAGCCTATGTAAACATTTGGTACAAGCGCTATGTAGAACTAAAGAATCGGTAAAGTTGTCAAAGGTCAGGAACAAAATCCTGACCTTGTTTTTTTGGTAGTGTAAAATAAATTGCGTAAACACAAAAAGGAATAAATCCATTATAGCAGAGTTACAACACATTACTAGAAAGAGATTTATGCAGAATTCGTAAAATATATAAAACAAATAGATATACTGTTATTTTTTAATGTCTTTATTCCTTGTAAGTTTACAACAAACTTATATCGTTTCATACAAAAAATACGAAAATGATTAGTATAAAAAATACAGGTCAACTTCGTATCAAAAAAATTTTTTTGTATTTCCACATAGCATCAATCATTTAGTACAATATTTTAAAAACAATATCTCAACAGAGAAAATGCTATTTAATCTACCAACTCATTTAATCGTTTTTGAAAATATAAA
Source organism: Streptococcus mitis (assembly GCF_003942995.1). Classification (GTDB taxonomy): domain Bacteria; phylum Bacillota; class Bacilli; order Lactobacillales; family Streptococcaceae; genus Streptococcus; species Streptococcus mitis_CV. Next base: position 5,976 of record NZ_RJOH01000003.1, read on the forward strand.
GCAATACTTTTAGATTCAATAAACTCAAAATATTTAATAACATTTTTCATTTGCTTAATTCCAGATTCTTTAGATTCTGTCAGGTATATTTTATATCCTTCTACAAATTTGAATGTAGATTTTTCAAAAACTTTTGTGTCATCTTTTAATAATTTCTTTAATTTCATTTTAAAGAAGTCTGCATATATTAGATGTGAATTTTCAAGGCAACAGAACCAAAAATTTAAACAAGCTGACACAACTAAATTTCTATTCTTGCCGATTTTTTCGTAATAATGTGTACGCTCTAGTATTTCTTTTCCGACCCTGTAAATATAATCTATTTCAAAAAGATGATATAAATTACCAATCAGCATTATCTCATAGGACTCCCATCGTTCCTTCTGAAATAAATAGTCATATACTAAATTTAGATCATCTCTACTAACTACATGATTACAATCTATCTGATTTAATAATCCCTGAACCATAATTGTATTTATTTTATGAGTTTTTTCCCCACTCTTCTCAAAAAGTTTTTGTTGCTCATTTTTTATTTCCTCCAATCCTTTAGTATTCAAACTATAAAAATTTGGAGATAAATTAACCAAAAAATCATCAAACTCCGATCTTTTATAATTTTCTAGGTAATTACAAAAATTCTCTATCGAAACATTGATATTTGATAATAATTCAAAAAACGTTGAAAGAGAAATTTCATTTTCTCCTCTTTCAAATCTAGAAAGTTGAGACTTTTATATAGAATCAGCTATAGCAGGCTCTAAAGACTATCCGCTTGATTTTATATTGAAAAGCTTCTCCTTAATTTTTTCACAATTTCATTCCCTTAATTTTACTTTCGAGCAATAAACATACCATATTCTTTAGGAATAATTAACTTACCATTATGAAAATGTACTTCCAATCTTTTACGAATGACTTTTTCTTCTAGCGAACCTATTTCTGAAATTCCTTTAAAGGATTGGATGTATTTAACTAGATCATCTATGCTAGTTACCTGTAACTCATCATCATAGAGTAATGTATCGACAGAGTTAAAATACCTACTCAGGTAGCTTTTACCATTTTGTAAAGTAAAAGTTTTATTTTCCAAATCTTGATTAACCTCATCTTTAAATAAACTTGCCAAATAATCTACAACTCCATTTTCACCAAATGTAGCACAGTAAAAAATTCCGCCTGTTTTTAAGACTCTATTCACCTCAGAGAGAGCTTTAGGAATATCATTCACATGATGTAGAAGCATATTAGCAATAACAATATCAAACGTTTCATCCTCAAAAGAAATCTTTTGAATATCCATTATCTCATAGTTAACATTGTCTCTATTTCCAATCACTGATCTCGTTGTTCTCACCATATCTTTAGAAAAATCTGTAATAACCAACTGCTTCATTTTATCTATAGAATCACTATTACTTTTCCACAGTTCTCCTGTACCACATCCCAATTCTAGAACCTTTACTTCATCAGTGATTTGGTAGTTAGAAAATATCCAATTATTAAATCCCAATTTATTTTTTGAATACTTCTTATGCAATTCTACTCGAATATCAAGATTATCATGACTTTTATATTGTTCAATTACTTTATCAATCATTTTAAATGACCTCCACTCTATAATTTGACATTATATCACAAGAATAAAGATAGTGTTAAATAAGTTGTATAAATGCAAAAAGGAATATTCCGTTATAGCAGAGTTGTAACACATTTCTATAAAGAAATTTATTCCTACGACTCAGTTTGGCATGCTTAACTTCCTAACTCAAAAACAAAGCATCGATTAATTTATCCGTTCTTCTTTTGAAACAGATTTGAACTGATAATTGCTCGTTTTAATTTAAAAAGCTCTTTTGAGCAAAACTTCATTTTTTTAAGAGTCCAAGGCTTGTTGAAGACTCACAAGCCTTGGACTAGAAATTCAAAGATTGGTCCAGCAATTTCTGTCTATCGCTTTTCTACTAGCAAAAAACCTACCTTGAGGCAAGTTTTCATTTATATATCTAATTTTGTAACTGTAAATTTGATATGGGAATAGTCTTTTTCAACATCCTTATCCAGCAAGAAAGCTGTGGCATCTTTCTTAACCTGAACCAAATCAATATTCTGAGCCTGGGCTGCATAGACGCATCCACAATAACATTGACGATAGATATCATACTCTTCACACATCTCCACTGAACGTTTGTAGCCTTGATTTTTCTTAAAATCACTTGGAAGATAGTGGGTTGTATAAATTTTTTGCACATCGATTCCGATGCTGTTGATGGTTTGAGAATTCTTATGAGGACTAATGGTCAAGGCTGAGCCAAAATAATCAAAGCCCAGATCCATAGCCACTTGCGCTGTCTTATCCAGGCGGTAGTCAAAGCAAACCTTACAACGGTCGCCACCTTCTGGCTCTTCTTCCAAACCTCGAACTAGTTTACGATATTCGTTAGGTTCATAAGGAGCTTCTAGGTATTGAACGTTATTGCCAGTTCGCTCATTGAAATCACTGACAAACTTTTTAGTCACATAGGCACGCTTATGGTATTCTGCCTTGGGATGGATATTAGAATTGGCAAAATAGATGGTCACATCTGCATACTTGGTCAAATATTCTAGTGTATAGGTACTACAAGGGGCACAGCAAACATGCATGAGAATAGTTGGCCGCTGCTCATTTTTCTCCCATACTTGTACCATCTTCTGCATGACACGGTCATAATTAATCTTCTGATTGGGGTTCATCTTGCTCAGAATTTCTTCTACATCGATCATGTTCTTCTCCTTTTTCTAGTCTTATTTTATCATATAAGTTAGGAGAGCTCAAATCAATTTAGAAGTGAATATCATAAAAAGGAGGGGTAGGCATTCCCTCCTTTTGTGTTTTTTATAAGTTATTTTCTATAGAAAGCTTACATCATGCCGCCCATCATGCTTGGATCCATTGCTGGAGCCGGAGCTGCTGGTTCTGGTTTATTAGCTACGACTGCTTCCGTAGTCAAAATCAAGCTGGCTACAGATGCTGCGTTTTGTAGGGCTGAACGACTCACTTTAACTGGGTCGATAATCCCTTGATCAATCATGTTAACCCATTCGCCAGTTGCTGCGTTGAAGCCTGTACCAACTTCAGCATTTTTCAAACGATCGATAACGATAGAGCCTTCAAATCCTGCATTGTGGGCGATTTGACGAACAGGTTCTTCCAAAGCACGGAGAACAATATTGCGACCCGTTGCTTCGTCTCCTGTCAATTCCAAATCAGCTACTGCAGGGATAACATTTACAAGGGCTGTTCCACCACCTGCAACGATTCCTTCTTCAACAGCTGCACGAGTAGCGTTGAGGGCATCTTCAATGCGGAGTTTCATTTCTTTCAACTCAGTTTCAGTTGCAGCTCCAACCTTAATAACCGCTACACCACCTGATAATTTGGCCAAGCGTTCTTGCAATTTTTCACGGTCAAACTCAGAAGTTGTGGTTTCGATTTGAGACTTGATAACTGCAACACGGTGAGAAATCGCTTCAGGATTTCCAGAACCTTCTACGATAACCGTGCTATCTTTGTCCACGGTCACTCTAGCTGCTTGACCAAGCGCCTCAATCGTAGCATCTTTCAACTCAAGACCAAGGTCTTCTGTGATAACTGTTCCACCTGTTAAGATGGCAATGTCTTCAAGCATAGCTTTGCGACGGTCACCAAAACCAGGTGCCTTGACTGCTACTACGTTAAAGGTTCCACGAATCTTGTTCAATACAAGGGTTGGAAGAGCTTCGCCATCTACATCATCCGCAATAATCAAGAGTGGACGATTGCTTTGGAGAATACTTTCTAGGAGTGGCAAGATTTCTTGGATATTTGAAATCTTCTTATCAGTAATCAAAATGTATGGATTTTCAAGGTCAGCCACCATTTTTTCGCTATCTGTCACCATATACTGTGAAAGGTAACCACGGTCAAACTGCATTCCTTCCACAACTTCAAGTTCTGTTTCCATACCACGTGACTCTTCAATGGTGATGACTCCGTCTTTACCAACTTTTTCCATGGCTTCAGAAATGTATTCACCGACTTTTTCAGAACGAGAAGATACGGCAGCAACCTGAGCGATAGCTTCTTTATTGGCAACAGGGATGGCGTTGTTTTTCAAGGCTTCAACTGCTGCAGCAACTGCTGTTTCAATCCCACGACGAATACCGATTGGATTTGCACCTGCTGTGACGTTTTTGATGCCTTCACGGACGATTGCTTGAGTCAAGACAGTTGCAGTTGTCGTTCCGTCACCTGCGATATCATTGGTTTTTGAAGCTACTTCTGATACCAATTTGGCACCCATATTTTCAAAATGATCTTCTAATTCAATTTCTTTGGCAATGGTCACACCATCATTGGTAATCAAGGGTGAGCCAAATGATTTTTCCAACACAACGTTACGACCTTTTGGTCCCAAGGTTACTTTAACAGTATCTGCAAGGATATCGACACCACGAACCATAGCTGAACGGGCATCTGATGAAAATTTAATTTCTTTTGACATACTTACTTTCTCCTTCTATTCTTCAATGATAGCCAAGATGTTAGCTTCGCCAACGATGATGTACTTTTCATCGCCGTCTTTGACATCAAGACCTGCGTGAGCTTCAACTAAGACACGATCTCCAGCTTTAACACTTGGAGCAACCAAGTCACCGTTCAAGGTACGAACACCTTGTCCAGTAGCCACAACTTGGGCTGTTTTTGTTTTTTCTTGGGTTGAACCTGCAAGGACAAAGCCTCCAACAGTTTGTTCTTTTTCTTCGATTTTCAAGACCACACGGTCCCCTAATGGTTTCAACATCTGTTTTCCTCCATGATGAAATAGATAGTATTAGCACTCTTTATATCTGAGTGCTAATTTATAGTTCTATTGTATCACTTGGTCAGAAATAGTCAAGAAAAAAGTCTGACTTTCTGAGGATGAATAGATAAATTTCTTTATCCTAATTTTGCACTTTAATAATGTAGAATTTTAACGAACATGATTTATGGAATTAGCATTTTCGTTAATTCTTTTATAAAAAATACCGAAACTCTAAATCCTTATATTACGCATATATAAAAAACAACGATTATAAACCGTTGCTTTTTTACATACTATTAATATTTCAAGCCTGGATTGAAAAATCCTAAGGCTACTCCTACAAGTGCAATAACTACCAATAATAGCATCACCCAATTTGGAGAAACTTTCTTTTTAGCCATCAGCCACCAACATAGAACAATAAAACCTGCTGTTAAAAGACCTGGATAAACACCATCAATCTTTTCTTGTAAGTTTAAAAATGTTTCTCCATCTCCATTTTTCAGCTCTAGCGCCGTAGTGACAGATACCCAAGTTGCTGCAACAGCTCCTATGACCATACCACCAACAACACTAATTGCTTTTCTTAGCGCCTGACCTTTAGGACCTACTAAAAATTCTACTGCTTTATCCCCAAGTTCATATCCTTTAAAATAAGCAAAACGCATTCCAAGATAGACTAATAGATTCCATGCAATAATATAGAATATTGCACCAGAAATATTTCCTCCTTTAGAAAGACCTAGAGCTATCCCCAAAAGAACAGGAATTAATGTTCCTACAATAAGTGAATCTCCAATACCTGCAATAGGCCCCATTAGACCGGCTCGCATTCCATTGATGGTCTCACTATCTACGGCATCTCCATTTGCACGCGCTTCTTCCAAACCAGCTGTTATCCCAACTACTAGAGAACCCAACTGCGGCTCAGTATTAAAGAATGCTGTGTATGTTTGCATAGCTTCTTTTTGTTCTTCCTTAGTATCATACATTTCTTCTACAATTGGAAGCATAGAAGTTAAATATCCAAAAGTTTGCATATGTTCTTGAGAAAAACATGTCAGATGTCCATAGAACCAGTGGTGAAATGATTTTGTCAATGTTTTTCTTGATATTTTTTTTCGACTCATTCTAAATATCCTCCTCTTCATCAAATCCCATATCACTGACAACTGCTGTCGTACGGGCAGATTTAATAACTTCTAATTCATAATAAATTACTGCAAAAATTAATGACACAACACCACTTGCTACTAAGTTCAAGCCTAAAGATTTTGCTAACGTGAACCCGACAAAGAAAGGAATAAAGTCTGTTGTTTTTGTAACAATTTGTTTCAAAAGTATTGCAATACCCACACATGGAAGGAGTGCTCCTACAGTAAATAGAGACTTCATTACAAAACCATCCATCGGAAGATATACTTTCATAAGATCAACCATATCTGGTCCAAATTTTGTAATAATCATTGTTGGTAAGAAAGAAAAGATAAAATGTGAAATCCAAGGATATACCCAATCAACAGCATATAACTTCTTAAAATCACCTTTCTCTACAGCTTTCCATCCAATGTGTTGCCAAAGCAAGTTCATAGTAGCTGTACCATAGAATAAAACAGTTCCAATTGTTCCAACCGCGGCTCCAATTGGCGCTGCTGCTGCTGCAATCGCCACTTCACCTGAAATATTATTTGCATGAACAAATAGGATAGATAACGGAATTCCGATATAAGAAATTGCCCGTACATCGGCCGATACAGTTCCACCAGGTGTCACTAAGGCAATATATAATACCTGTAAAGCCACACCAACGATTACCCCTGTTGTTATATCTCCTAATATTAAACCTACAATTAAACCACCAACTAATGGACGCCCCAAAGTATAGTTACCAATACTGGATCCCCCCATACCTGGCATCGATGCTAAACTTGCAAACAATCCTAAAAGAGCTGCTTGAATCCAAGAAATTTCCATCATTTTGTCTCCTTATTTCATTATTAAAATCCAAATTTTGATTTAAAATCACTCCAATAGCCAATAGATACATCTGGTAATAATTGGAATCTAACTTTATATCCTGCTTTTTCAATTGCTTCTAGTGCAACTGCTTCCTCTTGAGTAATTGATTGATTATTTCCCAACTTGATAGCACCTGGTCTATCGTTAGCAGGTCCTACAATAATCTCTTTAACATCTCCTGGAATAAAGCCCTGGTCTACTAAAATTTCTTTCATATCAATTGGATTCTTAGTAATCAAAAAATATCTACTATCCGATTCTGTTACTTTAGATGATTTTTCTTTAAACGCTTCCTTTGTCCAAACAAATGTTTTTTTATCTGACGCACCTTTATATGCCTGAATTAAAACCTTATTAGATGCAGCAGCATCATTTACTGCAATTAATCCATCACATGGATGTTCTTTTGCCCATCTAGTGACTGTTTGTCCATGAATCATTCTATCGTCAATTCGTACAAATGTTACTACCATAATTTTTTATCCCTTTCCTTATATAACTAAATATCGTCTTCTTCATTAAGATTATCATCCGATCCGACTTCAAATTCCTGTAGAGCTGAGGATGATTCGTTTAATATCGTAGAAACAAGTTCACTTCCAGTCAGAATGTCTTTCATCACCACTGCTGTAAGTGCCATTGTTAAGTTCATACCTCCCAAAATAGTTGCATTCTCTAATTTTCCAAATTCTTCTAATACTGTTGCAACAGTTGTTAAAGGACTTCCCCCAACAATATCTGCTAAAACAAGAACCGAATCATTTTCATCCAGAGATGCAATAACATTCTTGACCTCTACAGAAAAACCTGCAAGACTTTCTCCATCTTTTAAGCCAATTGCTATGACATCATCTACCTTATCCGAAGCAAACATAGAAAGAGATGATTTCAATCCCTCTGCGAGTCCTCCATGACTGACTAATATCAAATACTTCATATTTCCCTCCTTTTATTGATTTCATTCTATCATCCTTATCTTCACTTTATAATTGTTAAATGTCACAAAAGTTTATTGATAAATGTCAATAAAAAAATGACAAATGTCAATAAAGACCTCTGCCATGTTCATATTATTTAAGAAAAAATAATCTTGATATCTATTTAAGGGTTCCTATATCTAGTTCTTTTTGTAACTTAATAAGACTACCTTCAATATCCGTGTTATTTTCATCCATAGATAATGCTTCTAATCTTTCTTCTATTCCAACCAATGATTTTGAATCTATTCCTTTTGAAATAGTTGTAATTGAATTTTTCATTATATAATCCAGTGAAGTAGTCGTTAAGGCATTTTGACCAATCATTCCTTTCTTCATCAACTCTTCACTCTTCAAACTAGTTACTACCTCTGGTAATACTGAGCTTCCTTGACCCTTATTAAATAAATTTTGTTGAATTTCACGATTAATTGTTAAAAATTCTATAAACGATACGGCAAGGTTTGAATTGCGAGCACGCGAAGAAACCACGTATAAGGAAGTATCTGTTACAGTCGAACGAATGTCTTCCTTAGTCGTTGGCAACGAAATACATGTCCAGTTAAAATTTGTATATTTGGCCACATGATAAGGAAAAGGTTTATATGTACGATATTGTGCCAAACTCATTGGATAAAAGGCCACATGTCCTTCATCAAAATCTTTATAGGTTACTTTGTAGCGTCCGTTTAATTGATTCAATCCCCTTATATAGGATAAAGCATCCTTCATTTCTGACGAATCTATACGAGGAATCCCACTCTCAGAAATAGTAACTCCAAAGGCTGCTAGAGATTCTTTCCAACTATATCCTGTTATCCCAAATTGATCAACGATTCCATCTCCATCGGTATCTTTTGTAATTTTTTTACTAATCTCATATAGATCTTTCAGTGTCCACCCTACTTTAGGAATTTCAATGCCCTCTCTTAAAAGTAAATCTTGATTTACACACATCAACATGGGATTGCTTTCATATGGAAGACCGTATAAATCATCTCCGTATTTTGCTGCCTGCAAAGATACATCATAGAAATTAGAGGCATCTTCTTGAGACAGATAGGAATTTAGGTTTTTTAAAATACCTTTTGATGCAAATAAAGATAATTGGTCGCTTGATAATAGAAATACATCCGGTTCAGAACCTTTTAAAATTTGACTTGAAATCCAATTAGAATACTCCTCCTTAGGAATACCTGAATCATATACAATTTTAACCCCTTGATGAAGCTCTTCAAATTTCTTAATAGCCTCATCTAGTACATAGCTGTTATTCCCTGTAGGAATTCCCCAACTAGAATCAGAATAAAAACCCAGTCTAATAATCTTTATCTGCTTATTTTCCCAAATAAGAAATAAACTCAAGCAACTTAACACAAACAGTATCGCTAGAAACAATTGCTTTACTTTCATTTATCCATTTCCTTCGAAAAATTCTTTTGTGTCACACCTGTTTGTACAGCCCATATGGCTAACTGTGTCCTATCTCTCAAATTTAGTTTTGAAAGAATGATAGAAAGGTAATTGCGCACTGTTCCCTCGGATAAAAAAAGATTACTGGCAATTTCCTTATTTGATTCTCCAAATGCCACTTGCTGAATAATTTTCCATTCTGTCAGTGATATATTTTCAATATTCTCTTCCTTCACAGTAATAGAAAAATTGGTCTGTGCCATCTGCGAGAACAATTGAAATACCTTACTAGCTATATTAGGATTAATCATAGCTCCACCTTTATACACTGTCTGAATGGCTTGGTATAACTCGTCTGTTGAAACTCCTTTTAATAAATAGCCAGATGCACCATATTTTAAAGCACTAAAAATAAATTCGTCGTCATCAAATGTTGTTAAGATTATAATTTTTATATTTGGAAAACGTTTTTTGATTTCTTTTGTAGCCAATACTCCGTCCATTCTGGGCATTCTAATATCCATTAAAATTATATCCGGTTTTACGGTCATGATGTTGTCCATAGCTTCAATACCATCACCAACGACGGATACAACATCAATATCAGCATATACTGATAAAATGATCTGCAAGGACTCTCTAATTAACGCCTGATCATCTGCAATCATTACCTTTATCATATACTTCACCTCCTATTTTTGGAAAAACTATTTTAGTGTAAAATCCTTCCCTATTTTCAAAATGAATAGAACCACCTAAAATAGAAACTCGCTCTCTCATTTGTTTCAAGCCATACCCAATTTGTAAGTCGTCAAAACCTATTCCATTATCTTGCAAAACTATTATGTTGTTATCCTCACTCATAAAGTGAATGCTCATTTTACTAGCATGTCCGTGACGAACAGAATTTGTCATAGATTCTTGTATAATCCTAAAAATAGTATCTTCCTGCATAACATCTAAATCAATATTCCCCCATTCATATTTTAGATCGACAGAGAGTTTTGATAGAGACTCATACTCACTAATCATTAATATTAGAGCATCTTTTAAACCATTATTTTGCAAAGCTCCTGGTCTCAGTCTCTGTAATGATCCCCTAACATCTTTTATCCCCTCTCTAACTGCATTTGAAACATTTTTCAACTGTTCTTTAGCACGGATAGGATGAACATCAATTAGTACAGAAACAGCATCAATCCCTGCTGAAATTCCTGTCAATGCATGCCCTAGAGTATCATGAATTTCTCGAGCAATTCTTTTCCTTTCTCGATCTTCAGCGATTTTCTCTGATAACGATATGTAATGATTCAATTCAATGTTGACTCTAGATAACATTTTAAGCTCTTCCTCAATATTATGGTGTTCTTTAATCACGTATAGGATATAAGACAATAAAGAGATGATGAAAATAATAACATTTAATGATGTCAATGCATTTTCTAAAAATAACACTACACCTCGTATGGAAGATGGATAAAATTGGATATAGGTAGCTAGAGATGGAACTTTTATAAATAGTGACAAGATTTCATAGTCTGTTAAAAGTAACATTAAAAAACTCAAGAAAATAAAAATAATCCAAGAACGTTTACTATCAGAGTCTTGAAACTCTCTTGAACTATAGAATATATCAGCAAAAACTAATAATATTATTCCATTGTATGACAGATTTTGTGACCATATAACACCAATCATTAATACTATTTCAAACAAATTCCATTTTGAAAAAATTGGCCATTTTTTCTCAGTTGAATACATTTTATAGGTAGATATAAAAATAATACCGACAAAAAAAATAATTGAATACCAAAAAATCTGGTCAGGTGATTTTGAAATATTATTTAATTCTCCCAATAAGAGTGTCATCTGCCCCTTTGAAATTACATAGTTTGTAATCTGTATATACAAAGCTCCATTGTATATAATGGTTAGAAAATTAATTAATAAAAGTAAAATTATAGAATACTGGACACCTTTTACCTGTTTCATTACTGCCACCCATTAATATCAAACTGAATTATATTATTTTTATCAACAAATTGTACAGGTATAGTATATAATTCTTCAACTTCTTCTTTTTTTACTAATAAATCTATTGTTTCCGATACTTTTCTACCCATATGAGATGGAAATTGAGCAACCGTTCCCGTAACTTCATCTGTTGTAGCTAATAAATGCTTCATATCTGGTGAACCATCTATTCCGTAAATAAGTTTTTTTGAAGTTACTTTCAATTCTTTAATTGCTGCTAAAGCTCCTATAGCTGCTCTATCATTTAAAGCCACTATAGCATCAAATTGTAAACCTTCAGATAACGCATCACCTACAGTAGTCATAGCATACTCTGTTTGACCAACCGTTTCTCTTTCTGAGATAATTTGATAATGTTCTTCTGATTTTATTGTATCCAAAAAACCAGTTATTCTTTGATTAGCTGATAAAGCATCTTTGTGCGTTAACAAAAGAATATGAGCATTTGAGGTACGTTTCATCAAATCCTTGGCAATTAATATCCCAGCATGGTAATTATCAGAAACTATACTCGTATCAACTTTTATATTATTCAACTGACTATCTACTGCTATAACTCTAATTCCAAAATTCTTTGCCCTACTTAACGCTTCTACAATTTGCTCGCTATCACTCTTAACCGGATTAATAACAATAACATTCACTCGCTTCTCTATAAACTCATCAATTTGTTTACTCTGTTTTTCTTCACTCATCTCTGCGTCCCGAGTATACAATATCTGACCTTCTGAATCAGAATAGCGTTGAATCTCATTATGTAAATGTCTATAAAATTCACTATTCATCGTCATATAAGTCGCTCCAACTTTTATTTGTCCCGGAATAGGATCTGTCTGACTCACATGAGTATAAATCGCAAAAACAAATACGACTACTGTACAAAATATAATTTTGACGATTGTTCTTGTATAATCTCTACTCATTTCAACCTCCAAAAAGTTTCAACTAGTTCATTGTAACACATTTAGACAGTATAAAAAAGCCTGAGACCAACTCAGACTTTTTAATGTTTAAAATGGCAATTCTTCCTCTTCCAAGACCAAATCCGCCAAATCTTGGCCTGCATTATTTTCACGCATGGCACGTTGAGCACGACTTTCCAAGAGTTGGAATCCTGTGGCAAGTACTTCAGTCACATAGTTCATCTGGCCATTTTTCTCAAAGCGACGAGTACGCAATTCCCCATCAACGGAAATGAGACTACCTTTAGTTGCGTAGCTTGCCAAGCTTTCTGCTAGTCTGCCCCAAAGGACCATATTGACAAAATCAGCTTCACGTTCGCCATTTTGGTCTTTGTAACGACGGTTGACAGCGATAGTTGCTCGCGCTACCGACTTGTCATTGTTGGTTTTGTGCAATTCTGGTGTAGACGTCAAACGCCCAATCAAGATAACTTTATTATACATATTTTTTCCTCCTACTTATCTATTCGTAGGAAATCAAAAAAAGTTACAGAAATTTGTAACTTTTCGAGAAAATTTTTTACTTTTTATGAACCATAAATCCTGTCGCCTGTTGATTGGCCATAATGGTCATATCTGTAATCTGAACACGACGAGGTTGACTGGTCACATAGACTACTGTGTCGGCGATGTCCGGTGCCTGCAAGGCTTCGATTCCCTGATAAACCGTCGCAGCCCGCTCTTTGTCACCATGAAAACGCACTGTAGAAAAATCTGTTTCGACAATTCCAGGCTGAATGGTCGTCACCTTGATATCCGTTGCAATGGTATCAATTCGCAGACCATCTGAAAAGGTCTTAACTGCTGCCTTGGTAGCTGAATAAACTGCTGCACCTGCATAGGCGTAGATTCCTGCGGTTGACCCCATGTTGATGATATGTCCTTGATTGGCTTTTACCATTGTTGGCAAGAAACAGCGAGTGACTGCCATCAAACCTTTGACATTGGTATCCAACATAGTTAACATATCCAACTCTTCATAGTCTTGATAAGGTGCTAAACCTAGAGCCAGTCCGGCATTGTTGACCAGAATATCAATCTGACCTATCGTTTCTAGAATACTGGAGCAAACAGTCTTCACCATAGTCATATCCGTGACATCTAGTGGAAAGGTCCAGACGGTTTGATTTGGAAAGACTTCTGCAAACTCCGACTTAAGAGCTTCTAGTCTATCTGTCCGTCGTCCTGTTAGAACGACATTCTCACCCTGCTCCAGATAAGCACGCGCAATCGCTTCACCGATTCCTGATGTCGCACCTGTAATCACTATATTTTTTGCCATCTTATTTCCTTCTAGCTGGTCTATCAGATACTAACAACTTCTTAAGCAGTCCAGTGTTTAGCTGGATCAAATGGAGTTCCAACAACTTGGTCTTCTGATAATTCAATAATACCACGTTTTTGAGGAGCATTTGGCAGATGCAATTCACGAGGGCTACACATCATGCCAAAACTCTTTTCACCACGAAGTTCACCTGGGAAAATGAGGTTTCCTTTTGACATCATTGCTCCAGGAAGGGCTACAATGGTTTTCAGACCGACACGCGCATTGGGAGCTCCTGCAACGATTTGTACAGTCTTATCACTTGCGACTGCAACTTGGCAGATGTTGAGGTGGTCACTATCTGGATGGGCTACCATCTCGACAATTTCACCAACAACAAACTTAGGTTCCTTGTCATTAACAATTTCCTCTTCAAAAGCTTCCGTTTGTAATTCTTGGTTCAAACGAGCGACTTGCTCATCTGTCAAAAAGACTTGACCGCGCTCTGCAATTTCAAACAAACTTGAAACTTCGAAAATATTCCACGCCACTGTTTCCCCATTATCTTTGCGGAAAACACGAGCTACCTTGCCTTTGCGCTCCACATCTAGTTTAGCATCTCCGCTATTTTTCACGATGACCATAAGGACATCACCGACATGTTCTTTGTTATATGTAAAAATCATTGTTTCCTTTTTTCTCCTATTTCAGTCCTGCTAAAAAGTCGTTAATTTGTTGCTTGCTTTTACGGTCGCGATTGACAAAACGGCCAATTTCCTTGTCCTTTTCTAGAACAACAAGGCTAGGGATTCCATAAACATCCCAGAGTTTGGCCAAATCCATATACTGATCTCTATCCACTCGAATAAAGGTAAACTCTGGATTGCTCTCCTCAATTTCTGGCAAGGCAGGATAGATATATCGACAATCACCACACCAGTCCGCCACAAAAAGAAAGACCTTCTTTCCATCTTTTTCTACTAAAGATGCTAATTCTTCTAAACTTGCTGGTTGTATCATAAGACTTCCTCCTCATAGACCAGATCTTCATTTTCATAGACAAAGGTGTAATGACGGCCATCCTCAAAAATGACGCCACCAACCAAGTTCTCTAGACTGCTTTCATAGACTTGAACATAGAGGGTCGCAATTTCCCCCATGTCTGAAAAATGGTCTCGTACAATCGCTGTCAACTCTTCCTGAGTCTTCATGAGCTTACGGTCATCTGTAACTTTTTTCGTAGCAAGGGCAAGGCTCCCAATACCAAGCAGAGCCAGACCTGCCATCCACATTTTTTTAGCTTTCATACCATTCATTTTAACACAAAAAAAGCTTTAGGACAAATGAGGAAACAGCAAAAAAGCAAGTAAAAAGCCTCTTCCTTTAAGGAAAAGGGCTTCTTATACTCAATGAAAATCAAAGAGCAAACTAGGAAGCTAGCCGCAGATTGCTCAAAGCAGTGCTTTGAGGTTATAGATAGAACTGACGAAGTCAGCTCAAAACACTGTTTTGAGGCTGTGGATGAAGCTGACGTGGTTTGAAGAGATTTTCGAAAAGTATTATTCTTATTGCCAGGCACCTGAGTTGCCAACGTAGTAACCATCAGGTGTGTAGGTATTGCGAAGCATCTTACCTGATGAAGCTAGATAATACCACTTGCCATTATCTTTGACCCAATCACTCGCTAGCATGGCACCAGAAGAACTTACATAATACCATTCTCCCTTGTCATAAACCCAAGTGCTTGCTTTCATGGCTCCTGAAGTTGATAAATAGTACCACTTGCCTTGATCGTAAAGCCAATCACTAGCAATCATGGCTCCTGATGATTTAAAGGCATACCAGTTGCCACCTTGATAAAGCCAAGTTTGACTGAACATGACTCCTTTATCATTCATAAAGTACCAAGCTCCTTTGTCATAAACCCAATCCTTCTGCACTAATTGACCTTGTTTTTGATAGTACCAGTTTTGGTTTGATTTTAGCCAACTTTCTGCTTTTACAATCGGATAAAGTTCTTTGAAAGATCCTCCATCATCATATTTATGACTGATAGATTTTAGTTTTTCTAGTTTCAACTCGTCATTGTCATAATTTGCCCAAGCAAAAACTTTTTGACCATTGACAGTCTCTGGTAAGGTAGCAGTGTAAGTCTTGGTTTGATAATCCCATTTAGCATCGAGGTAGGTGTATTGATTATTTGATTCTTCAATACGATAGTAGCCTCTCTTTCCACTATCATTATGAATATCATCCACAACTTTCGTTGACCAGGTCTTCACTTCGTTTCCGCTCTTAGCTTTGACCTTGATATCTCCTCTATAGCCATATGGAACATAGAAATTCAGGTAACGCCCTTCTATACCAATCATAGACTTGTCCTTTTCTTGACCTAGAAAATTGACTGTCTGATCTTGACCATCGAGACTAACAGTCCACTCGATTTTCTCGGTTTTTGGCAAATCCAAGACTTTGATATCCACTTCATGACCGTTGTTAAACCGAAGAATCTTGCCATCTTGATACTGTACTCCACACTTAACAACCCATTCTTCTTTAAGCTCAAATGCCTGCCCTGAATGTGGAAAAGCCAGTAAAGCTAGACCAGCTAGAGACAAACCAAATAATGTGATTTTTTTCATCGTAGATCCTCCTTAGGATTTTTTATGTTAATTATATCACTATGTTGTTATTTTGCAACTCATATCCTAAATATGCAAGCAAAAAACCTCTGAGATTGTTCTCAAAGGTTATAATCTAGCTAATTGCTGTTCTCAACTGCTGCAGTGACAAAGGCAGTGTAGAGTTCTTCTGGGCGGTTTGGACGACTTGAAAGTTCAGGGTGATACTGACACGCTACAAAGAATTTATTTTCAGGAATTTCCACGATTTCTACCAAGCGATTGTCTGGAGAAACTCCTGAAAAGACAAAGCCTGCTGCCTCAAACTGCTCACGGAAGGCATTATTAAACTCATAGCGGTGACGGTGACGGCGTTGCACCACTTCTTGATTGTGATAAGCAACTGCTGCCTTAGAGCCACGTTTCAACTTAGACGGGTAAAGTCCCAAGCGAAGGGTTCCCCCCATATCCTCAACGTCAATCTGATCACGCATGATATCAATGATAGGGTATTTTGTTTCTGGTGCAAGCTCTGCAGAATTGGCACCTTCAAGCCCTAAAACGTGACGAGCAAACTCGATACAAGTCAACTGCATTCCCAAGCAGACTCCCAACATTGGAACATCCTTTTCACGCGCATAGCGAATGGCTTGGATTTTCCCTTCCGTGCCACGCTGGCCAAAACCACCTGGTACGATGATTCCGTCCGCATCAGACAAGAGCTCTGCCACATTCTCTGCTGTCACATCATTGGCATTAATCCAATTGATTTTAACTTCTGCGTCATTGGCATAACCAGAGTGTTTCAAGGCTTCAACCACAGAAATGTAGGCATCTTGCAACTCCACATACTTACCAACAAGGGAAATTTTAACTTGTTTCTTAAGGTTCATGACCTTGTCCACCATGGCTGACCATTCTGTCATATCCGCTGCTGGTGCGTCTAATTTCAAGTGGTCACAGACAATTTGGTCCATACCTTGAGCCTGCAAGTTCAATGGAATTTGGTAAAGGTGTTCAACATCCAACGATTCGATAACGGCTTCTGGTGCCACATCACAGAACTGGGCTAGTTTGTTTTTAATTCCTTGGCCAGCTGGCTCTTCTGTACGAATAACCAACATATTTGGTTGGATTCCCAATCCACGCAATTCTTTTACAGAGTGTTGAGTTGGTTTGGTTTTCATTTCACCAGCAGCCTTGAGGTAAGGAAGCAAGGTTGTATGGATGTACATAACATTATCCGCCCCCACATCTGCCTTCATCTGACGAAGAGCCTCTAGGAATGGCAAGGACTCGATATCTCCTACTGTTCCACCAACCTCTGTGATAATGACATCAGAGTCGGTCGTTAGAGCGGCACGCTTGATTTTCTCTTTCAAAGCATCTGTGATATGAGGAATGACTTGAACAGTTGCCCCAAGGTATTCTCCACGGCGTTCCTTACGAAGAACTTCACTGTAAATTTTCCCAGTTGTCACGTTGGAATATTTATTGAGATTGATATCGATGAAACGTTCATAGTGACCCAAGTCCAAATCTGTCTCAGCCCCATCATCTGTCACAAAGACTTCTCCGTGCTGGTAAGGACTCATAGTTCCCGGATCGATATTGATATAAGGGTCAAACTTTTGAATGGTTACTTTGAGACCACGATTTTTCAAGAGACGACCCAGACTCGCTGCGACAATCCCTTTCCCAATAGACGATACCACACCACCAGTTACAAAAATATATTTCGTAGACATAGATTCCTCTTTCTAAAATGCTCAAGGCCTTGTTGACTACGAGGGGACATAGGAAACAAGACCCTACTAATAAGAATAATCTGGGACGACTGCACCAGATTCACAACTAAAATACAAGAAGATAACTTCTTAAAAAAACAAAAATAGCTCCCTAAGAACTAGGGAGCCCCGACCTCTAAAAGAGGTGCCCGAACAATATGATACCTAAAAATAGGACAATTGTCAATAGCTAACTTTTATTCCTCGATGTTTTCAGAATCATCGTCTGAAAACTCATCGTCTTCTTCGTTGAGATCCACGTCTTCTCCCAAGTCATCTGGGGCGATTTCGTTGATTTCTGCATCGTAAGCTTCCACTTCATTTTTCTCATCATCTGGATTTTCATCATCGTATGAAAGAGCTGGATCTGCTTCGTATGCATCTTCATCTTCTGGATCATCTGCATTGTAGTCAATGGCATCTGAATCACCATCCATGAAGGCATTGACACGTTTTTTCTTAGCTTTTGGTGCTACTTCATCGTCGTCATTTTCCTCAAGAGCAATGATTTCTTCGTCGATTTCGTCCACACCATACCATGAACGAAGACCCCATTTGTTGTCTCCAAGTGAGATGAAGCTACCGTCAAAGTTCAACTCTGTGTAGAACAAAGGCAAAGCTTCACGGATATCGCTGTTTGATGTTCCAAGGTAGTTTTGAATTTCGTTTACAAGATCGCTAAAATGCATCTCATGATCGCGACCACGAAGTTCCAAGATAGCACGCGCTACCTCAATCATAGATAGTTCACTTTTTTCTTGCCCAGCAAATACTTCTAATTCCAAAGCGTTTCTCCTCATTTATACTACTATCGCCAGAGTGAACACACTCTGACCTCATTTTATCATTTACTCTTTATTTTACGATAATTTTGCAGAATAGTCAAAGGTTAAGAAAAATAAAGGTGAAATATTTCAGCTAATTGAAAGACCTGTGTAACATGACCACAGGTATATTGATTTATTTATAACTCAAGGCTGCAACTCTAATACCAACCACAAACTGCAAGAGGATTCCTACAGAGATAAAGGATTATTTGTTGCGTCAAATCAAGTAAAAAGTTCATTTCAGGTCTTGCCAGTAACTTCGTTTTCTTTCCTTTATTTCATTTTCCCTAGAATAGGGAAAAATCCTTCTCTTGTTAATGAGTTTCATAAGAAAAAGGCTGGAGAATCCAACCTTCTCTATTTATTCAGCTAAAAGTACTTCTTTGATGGTTTGCTTTTGGAGTTTTCTGTTGGATAGATAAAAGAGGCTTTCATAAGCCACAGCAAAACCGATCAAAGTCCAGAAGCAAACATTCCCATCAAAGTGATGCTCAATCTTTTCAGGAACCGTATCTTTGATCACACCAATCAAGATTTCCATGATAGCGTACTGATAAGCTGTCCCAAGAACAAATCCTAGATAGGCCCAGAAACGATAGGGAGATAGGATATGACCTTGGCATTCACAATCTGTATAGCCAAAAGCCTTCATAAGAGCCAGGGTTTCGCGACTTTCTGAGACGACAATCCCCAATGACAAAAAGAGAATAGAGAAAGAAAGGATCAAGCCAATCATGATCATCATGGTTTGAATGATGTCATCTGTGTAGTTCCTTAGACCAAAGGACAATTGAACCATGGCCGCAAAACACATAGAGCCAAAGACGACAAAAAACAGGATAGATTTTTTCCCAAAAATTAGTGACGAAGACAGCTCTTTTAGGAAGTCTTTCTCTTTCTTAGGAGCCCTCTTTCTCCTTTTGACCTTGATTGGTGTTGGGGACTTTTTCAATAAGCGAAGAGCCGGCGTTTGTAGTTGTCTTCTAGCATAACCAACCGCGATAAGCATAAAAAATGCCGTTGGAAGGACCACAAAAGCAAGCAAGAGCTGCCAATGAAAATGAATGGTGATTTCTGGCAGGATCCCCTTTTCATTCCGGAAGTCATAAAAATGTCCCATCATAAGAAAAGAAGCGAAATAGCCAAGAAGCGCTCCGGCACCAAAACTGAGCCCAAATGCCCAAAATCGTTTAGCCAACTGACCATTGCTATAGCCCAAAGCCTTTAAAATTCCTAATTGTTCCTTGTGATCATCGACAAATTGTTTGATATAAAAACACATGAGAAGGACCGACGTCAAGGACAAGACGACTCCACTGACCATAGCCACCATCCAGGAAAGCGAAACCTGAGCGTCATAGTAGGTCTGAATCATGGGATTGGTTTTAGAAATCTCCAACTGCTCGATATCAAGGTAAAAATTCAAGAAGAGATTGGCCACAAAGACCGCACAAGCTCCAATGATACTTACGACAACTAATTTTCGAATATCTTTTACTGAAAACATGGCCTACCACCCAATCTCATAAGCAGTCTGAAGCCGATCATTGGTCACAACTTCGGTAATCTTGCCACTATTGACACGAATGATGGTTCTTGCCATATTCGCAATATTTTGGTTGTGCGTCACCATAATTAGGGTAAAGCCCATCTTTTCCTTTAACTCCCAGATATAGTCGAGAATCTTGCGCCCCGTTTCTTCATCCAGGGCTCCCGTCGGCTCATCTAAGAAAAGAATCTCTGGCTTTTTGGCCAAGGCCCGAGCAATGGAGACTCTCTGCTGTTCCCCACCTGACAATTCACTCGGATACTTGTCCAGCTTATCGCCAAGGCCCAAATCCTCGATAATCTGCAAAAAATCATGATTGTTTGCCAGGTCTGCCCCCATCTTTACATTCTGTCTAACTGTTAGATTAGGCAATAAATAATACTGCTGAAAAATAAAGGCAATCTTCTCACGTCTAAAGGCTGTCAATTGAATATCTGTGAGTTGAGCTAAATCCTGTCCTTGAATGAGGATATGTCCCTCGTCTACCTTTTCTAAACCCGACAGAACGTTTAAGAGAGTTGACTTGCCTGATCCAGAAGGACCGAGGATAACCACATCATCCTGGTCTTGAATCTGCAAATCAATCCCTTTTAAAACCTTGGTTTGGCCGTAACTTTTGTGCACATTTTCTAGTTGAATCATTTCTTTCCTACCATTTCTTTGATGAGGGATTGACAAACCTCTGTCAGTAATCCAATCACTTCTTCCATGCTGAATTGATAAATGCCAGAAGCAAGCATTGAGGCCATCCCGTGCGAGTAGATAAATAGATGCTGGTACAAGCGACCAGCCTCCTCTACATTCAAAGGATAGTCTGCGACGATTGAATCCAGAACCAATTGGTAACTATGATCCTTCATGGGAAGAAAATCTTGAAAGCGACGAATCGGATCTTTGCCGGGATTTTGGAAAAGCAATTGAAAGAGTTGGGGTTCTTTTGAGGCGAAAAGGATATAAGCAACTCCGACGGATCGAAAAGGCTTCTCATCTTCTAAGGCCTTACGAATATACTCCACCACTACCATTTCCGCAGCACCAATAACCTCTGCTTGTAACTCGGCCATATTGGCAAATTGCCCAAAAATGACTCTCGGTGTGGCTCCCAGTTGCTCCGCTAATGCTCGAGCTGTCAAACTAGCCATGCCCTCTTCTCTCACCAATTTTAAAGCTGTCCCAATGATAGCCTCTTTACTAAATTTAACCTTTGGTGGCATAAGACTCCTTTCGCGCAACATTCGTTGCGCAACACTTGTTGCATAAAAGAATACCATAAAAAAGAAAGACTTGTCAAGAAAAAACTGTAAAACACAAAACAAAAAAACAGCGAACTTTTTATTTCTTTGCTACCCATCCGATGGTGTCGCTAGGTGGATTTTCAATATCAATCCAGATGAATTCAATCCCGATCATAATGAGGGTGTTTAGACACCACTTTCTCCAGCAATAAATATTGATTTTATTATACCCAAAAAACACGGCTCATCACCGTGTTTCTGTGTTTATTTCACGAGTTTCTTCATCTCATCAATACGTGCTACAGTCGCGTCGTATTTAGCTTGGTAGTCGGCTTGTTTGTCGCGTTCTTTTTGGACGACTTCTGGTTTGGCGTTGGCTACGAAGCGTTCGTTAGAGAGCTTCTTACCGACCATATCCAGTTCTTTTTGCCATTTAGCTAGTTCCTTGTCGAGACGAGCCAGTTCTTCTTCGACATTGAGGAGATCAGCCAGTGGCAAGTAGATTTCTGCTCCTGTGATGACGCTTGACATTGCGAGTTCAGGTGCAGGGATGGTTGATGCGATTTCCAAGTGTTCTGGATTTGTGAAGCGTTTGATGTAGTTAACATTGCTGTTAAAGAAGGCTTCCAAGTCGCTATCACTTGTCTTAACAAGGATGGTGATTGGCTTGCTTGGTGCAACGTTTACTTCCGCACGCGCATTACGAACAGCACGGATCAAGTCTTTGAGACTTTCGACACCAGTGTGGGCAACAAGGTCTTCAAAGGCTGGGTTGACAGTTGGGTATTCTGCTGTAACAATAGAGCCTTCTGAGATTTGTCCAAAGATTTCCTCTGTCACAAATGGCATGATTGGGTGAAGGAGACGAAGGATCTTGTCCAATGTGTAAAGGAGAACAGAACGTGTGATGACTTTCTCTTCTTCATTTTCGCTATAAAGGACTTCCTTGGTCAACTCAACGTACCAGTCCGCAAACTCATCCCAGATGAAGTTGTAAAGGATGTGGCCAGCCACACCAAATTCAAACTTGTCAAAGTTGGCAGTAGCTTTTCCGATGGTTTCATTGAGGTTGTGGAGAATCCAGCGGTCTGTGACATTTCCAGCTTCCTTGTTAACAACTTTTTCCACATTAGCCGTTGCTTGCTCAAGAGTCAAGCCTTCATTATTCATGAGGATGTAGCGAGAGATGTTCCAAATCTTGTTAATAAAGTTCCAAGAAGCATCCATTTTCTCGTAAGAGAAGCGCACGTCTTGCCCTGGTGCAGAACCGTTTGAAAGGAACCAACGAAGGGCATCGGCACCGTATTTCTCGATAACATCCATTGGGTCAATCCCGTTACCAAGAGATTTAGACATCTTGCGTCCTTGCTCGTCACGGATAAGACCGTGGATAAGGACGTTTTGGAATGGCTGACGGCCAGTGAATTCCAAAGATTGGAAGATCATACGAGACACCCAGAAGAAGATGATATCGTAACCTGTTACCAAAGTTGAAGTTGGGAAGTAACGTTTGAAGTCTTCTGAGTCGACATCAGGCCAGCCCATGGTTGAGAATGGCCAAAGGGCAGAACTGAACCAAGTATCCAAGACGTCTTCGTCCTGAGTCCATCCGTCACCTTCTGGAGCTTCTTCGCCGACGTACATTTCACCCTCAGCATTGTACCAAGCAGGGATTTGGTGACCCCACCAGAGCTGACGAGAGATTACCCAGTCGTGAACATTTTCCATCCATTGGAGGAAGGTATCGTTGAAACGAGGTGGGTAGAATTCTACCTTGTCCTCTGTGTCTTGGTTGGCAATGGCATTTTTGGCCAATTGGTCCATCTTAACGAACCATTGAGTAGACAAGCGTGGTTCAACTACGACACCAGTACGCTCTGAGTGACCAACACTGTGGATACGTTTTTCGATTTTAACGAGGGCACCGATTTCTTCCAGCTTAGCAACGACTGCCTTACGAGCTTCAAAACGGTCCATGCCTGCAAAGTCGAAGGCAAGCTCATTCATAGTTCCGTCGTCGTTCATGACGTTGACTTGTGGCAAGTTGTGACGTTGACCCACCAAGAAGTCGTTTGGATCGTGAGCAGGTGTGATTTTCACGACACCAGTACCAAACTCAGGGTCTGCGTGCTCGTCCCCAACGATTGGAATCAATTTATTAGCGATTGGAAGGATGACGTTTTTTCCAATCAAGTCCTTGTAGCGTGGGTCTTCTGGGTTGACCGCAACGGCTACGTCCCCAAACATGGTCTCAGGACGAGTTGTGGCAACTTCAAGGGCGCGTGAGCCATCTTCTAGCATGTAATTCATGTGGTAGAAGGCACCTTCGACATCCTTGTGGATAACTTCGATATCAGAAAGGGCTGTGCGAGCTGCTGGGTCCCAGTTGATAATAAATTCACCACGGTAGATCCAGCCTTTCTTGTAAAGGTCCACAAAGACCTTGCGAACGGCTTTTGACAAACCTTCGTCAAGGGTGAAACGCTCGCGAGAGTAGTCTACAGAGAGCCCCATTTTGCCCCATTGTTCCTTGATGGTAGTAGCATATTCGTCTTTCCATTCCCAGACCTTCTTCAAGAAAGATTCACGACCCAGGTCATAACGGCTAATCCCCTCGCCACGCAAGCGCTCCTCAACCTTAGCTTGAGTCGCAATCCCAGCATGGTCCATTCCCGGAAGCCAAAGTGTGTCAAAACCTTGCATGCGTTTTTGACGGATAATGATATCCTGCAAAGTTGTATCCCAAGCGTGACCAAGGTGGAGTTTACCAGTTACGTTTGGTGGTGGAATCACGATTGAATAAGGCTTAGCCTTTTGATCGCCTGAAGGCTTGAAAACATCAGCATCAAGCCATTTTTGGTAACGACCAGCCTCAACCTCGGCTGGATTGTATTTAGGTGAAAGTTCTTTAGACATGTGTTTGTCCTTTCTCTATTGTATTCATTTTATCTTGAATTTGCTTAGCAGCTTCTTCTGCAGACAAATTCGTATTATTTATTTTAAAGTAGTGGTGCAACTCATTCGGTTGATGTCGGGAATTTAATTGAAGGGTTTCAGCTGTCTCTAAAATTTCTCTTTCAGATATCTCAATATGCCGTTTCAAGGGCTTGTGCTTCAACCGGTTCTCCGTTTGATTTCGACGTAAACGCTCCTCAAGACTTGTTTCCAACTCAACAAACAGAATCTCTTGATGAAAGTTATCCAATAAATCCTGAATTTGCTTTAAATACAGCAGCTGGTACTGATTTGAAAAATCAATTACGTCAGTTAAAATTACTGATCGCTGATTTCTTGCACTTGCTCCAAGGAAAGAAAAGGTGATTCCACGAACAAATTCCCACATTTCCTCTGTAAAGTCCTGATAGATTTCTAATGCAAAATCGATGGCTTGATGGTTATAAAAGAGGGTAGCATCTGTCAGTCGAGATAACTCTTGACCAATCGTCATTTTTCCTGAGGCCGGAGCACCAATGATGAAAAGATGCATCAAATTACCTCCCACTCACTTCTCAGCAAGCCATATATCAGACTGTCACAGCGGTTTCCTTGAACATCTTTACGGTCTCGGATGCGAGCTTCAAGAGTAAAACCAAGTTTTTCTGCAACTCGTTGACTTTGGATATTGTAGCCAAAGCAAGAGAGTTCAATCTTGTGAAGACCTAGTTCTCTAAAAGCTATGTCAATCAAGGCACGCGCTGCTTCTGGAACATAACCTCGACCCCAATAGTCTGGGTGCAAGGTATAACCAATCTCCAGCACATCGTCCTCGTGGCGGTGATTGAAGTCAACAGAACCGATAACATTATTAGTCCCTTTGGGCACAATTCCATAACCTGCTGGGAGATTTTCCTTTTGATTGCGCTCGGGTAGGATATGCTCCAGATAGTAAATTTCATCTTCCAAGGTCTTGACGGGTGGAAAGCCTGCTGGGTAAGAAACTTCTGGGAGACTAGCATAGTCAAAGATATCCTCTGCATCCGCCACTGTACGGACTCGTAAGACCAGACGCTCTGTTTCCAAGCGTTCTGGTAACTCAGCTCTTGTCATCCTTCTTCCTCGCTTTTTTGATGAAGCTCCCCTTAATATCTACACGCTTGTCCAGATAACGATAGACGCGCTGATATCCATCTCCCATGAAATATGTTGGGGCAAACAGTTCATTTCTAAAATGCCCCTTTTCATCCAAAAGTTCTGGGTCAACAAGTCGCTCAACAATCTTAGCAAAGATATGGCAGATTCCATCTTCCTCGATAATCCGATCTACCTGACAATCCAAAACGACTGGACAATCCTCTAAAATCGGTGCCTGAGTCCGTTCAGAAATTTCATAATGCACTCCCAAACGTTCCAATTTCTCCTGATGACTGATAAAACCAGCCTGCTCCATCTCGAGCATGAGATTTTCATCAGGAATATTCACAGTAAATTTTTGATAATGTTTAATTTGCTCTGCAACATTCTCTCTCGCAACGACTCCAACCACAATCCAATCTCCTAGACTATAAGAGGAACTACAGGTCGTGATGTTATATCCAAAATTCTGATCTTGATATCCTAAAATAAAAACAGGAAAGCCATAGTATAGTTTATTAGTTTTAAATGATTGTTTCATAACAACCTCCTTTGCCTAAGACACAAAAAATCGTCCCTGCCATCTACATGACAGGGACGAATGTGCTTATCCGCGGTACCACCCAATTTCGGGCAGAGCCCGCAACTCTCGTCTTTAAAACAAAAAGACACTTTTATTTCAATTTTTCATCCATTAGCAACCAGTTTTGACACATTTGTGGACTTCTCAGCACCGCCACTTTCTGTAAAATGTGGGATTCAAAACACCTCTGATGGCTTTATTGTAACAAGATTTTGACGAAAATGCAAGGATCAAGAAAAATTACTTGAACTTGATACCATTTTCCTTCAATTTCTTGATGGTAGCTGGGCCGATTCCTTTCAAGGCAAGGAGTTCTTTTTCAGTCCAGTTTTTGAAATCTGACGCAGACTTAATTCCTTCATCATAGAAAGTTTTGGCACGGTCAAGTGGGAGTCCACCCAAGTTTGCTGCAAAATCTTCTACAGAATTGGCTACTTTTTGAGCTTGCTCTTTGGTAGCTTCTACTGCTTGTTCAACTTTTTTAGAAACAGCCTTACCAGCTTGGCTTGCTGACTGCTCTGCACGTTTTACGACTTTCTTTGTCTCTTCTACAACCTTAGTCACAGTACTTGAAAAGGCACCTGCGCGACGGAGGCTATTTCGTAATTGTTTTTTACGATTGAGTTTCTTTGACATGATAAAATCCTTTCAATAAAAAACCCCTGTTCTGACAAGGATTTAATATAAATATTCTATCAAGATTTTAGTAAAAAATCAAGAATCAATCTCTTTTAATAATTTCGCTCACCAAACAAGCCTTCTGGCAAGTCATGGAATCCCTTGCCTGCTTTGAAGTTTTCAAACTTACCAAGCAAGAACTGATAAGCATCCAAGCGACTTTCGTAGCGAATCATGGCATCTTTGGCACGCTCGTCTTGGTCTTCTTCGTAGACTTTTTGGCTTTCCTTGTGCGCCATGTCGTTAATCATGATTTGGGTATTGACCCAAGCTTCAAATTCCTTCATAAATTCTTGTTCGTAACTCATTTTTTCTCCTTATTCTAATCCGCGGAAATAGTCCGTGTCAATCTCACGGTAGGGTTGAATATCCTGAACGTACTCCAACACACCTTGGAATTCTCCCTCTTCATCGTGCACTGCTGCGTAGGTGATGTGGACAAACTTGCCTCGTGACTCAGACTTGAACCACATTTCATACTTGTCTTTGCTTCCCTCACGAAGTCCCTTCATGATGGTTTTGACCTTGTCCAAGTACTTAGGCGGATGGCAAAGTTCAACATTACGCCCGACTTGGGACGGTGTCCGTTTGAAAATCATCTCATCAGCTGGCGTATTGTCATTGTAATACTGGAAAATATCCTCTTTATTGACAAAGGTAATCTCCATAGGGAGGTGATTGAGGATGAGATTGGCCTGCTCGACTGAGAGATAGCCATTGCCAAAAGCCTGTTGACTATGGCGGTCCAGCACTGCTTCCTTTTCCTTAGGGGTAAAGGTAATGGTAAACTGGCCTTCTGGCGTATCGATAACTTGTTGAACTTGGCCTTCTGGCGTATCTAGTTGTACGGGCTCCTCTGCACTCTTTTCCTCAACAAAACTCTGGCGTTCTGGCACCCATTTCTCAGACGGACGGATAATAGCATAGCCATAGGCATCGCTCTCCTCCGCAATCTGAAGCCAGTCATCCTGAGTAAAGGATTCAAGGAGAATCATGAGAAGGATGGACTCTTCCTTGAAAATCATACTTTCAAACTCTGTCGCAAAGGCTTCAAAAGTTTCCTTTACAGTGCTAATCGACACTTCTGGTAGTGACTTGGCTGTCGCTAAAGCTGTTTGAAAGAGTTCCCTAATCTGGTCATCCACTCCCCACATAACTTTCGGAGGCGAATCGTGACCATAGCGCTCCATGATAGGAAAGAAAAGTTCTTCTTTACGTTGGTAATGAATATCAAATTGACCTACAAGTCCCATCTGACGCACCAAACCCTTACGCATCTCCGCAAGCATTTCTTCATCTTCCATAGACTCATAGGTATCTAACAATCTCCGAATGCGAATCAAGGCCGCACGGAGGGCTAGATTTTCTTCTTTGAAAATCCGAACTGGGTGACCTGGGTGCTCGGTATCTGCAACTTCGACATCCTTAACAGCATTTTTAAAAAGATTGGCATGAACATCACAGAGTTCCATGACATCTTCAAAGGTAACACCTGAGTCTGAGTTCATCAGCTCGTGCTCCATAAGGGAAATCTCGATGGCTGAAACACCTGTAAAGGTCGCATCAAAGCGCTCCTGAACCGACTCAGGAGAGGCGCCATTATGCAATTCTAACAAAATATCCCGTAGGACATGAATCCGTTCATCTGCCATTAGTCTAATCCAACCACTTCGTAGCCATTCGCTTCCAGTGTGCGGACAATCTTGTCCATAGGGGTTCCTTCCAGCTTAGAACCCTGTTTGAGCGATACTTTGCGACCGATAGTATTACGCATCAAGGGATTAGCAAGGGGTTTAAAACCCAGCTCCACTAGGATTTCCAAGACTTCTGGATGCTTATCCACCACTTCTGCAACAGGAATTGACACATCGATGATATTGTCCATGACGACCTCCATTGTATGTTCTAATACTCAATGAAAATCAAAGAGCAAACTAGGAAGCTAGCCGCAGGTTGCTCAAAACAGTGTTTTGAGGTTGTGGATGGAACTGACGAAGTCAGTAACCATACCTACGGCAAGGTGAAGCTAACGTGGTTTGAAGAGATTTTCGAAGAGTATAAAATGATTTTACTGCTTATATTATACCATATGGAAAGAGATTAAAAAACTAGCAGTATAAGACTTGCTAGTTCTCTGAGATTTGAATTACGGACTAAAAAAGTTTAAATAGCCAATCCAATAGCTTAAATAATAGCTTGTAAAACAGCAATTGGACTGCAAAAGAGATGATCATCCACAAGAATTTCAAAATCCCAATAATCGGTTTGATAAAAATAATGGCAAGAAGTGCCCAGAAAAATTTCATTCTCTCTCCTCTGACTTGATGAGCCACCGAGCCGTATCCATTAACTTGTCTGCAATAAAAAGTTTCCCTAGCATGCTTTATAGCCATTTCCCCACCAAAAAAGAGGGTTACCCCTCCTTCTTAGTTTTTATCCAGATTGCGTAGCATTTCGTCAATCTTGTTTCCATACTCGATGGACTCGTCTTTGACGAAGGTCAAATCTGGGATTTTGTACAATTTCAAATTACGACCAAGTTCACGTTTGATAGTACCAGTTGCTTTTTCAAGCCCGATTTGGGCTTTTTGATTATCCGAAGCAAGGTTACTCAAAATGGTGTAGTAAACCTTGGCTACAGACAAGTCACCTAGCATCTGAACATCTGTGATGGTCACACCTTGGACACGCGGATCTCGGACTTTCTTTTGCAAAATCTCATTGACTTCACGCTTGATTTCCATGCCCACACGATCCGTACGGAAATGATTTGCCATGATATTCCTTTCTCTACTTTGAACCAAAAGCTAGGCCAGCAGACCTAGCTATTTCTATTAGATAGAGGAACTAGAGCCATTTGAATCTAGGAAACAAGCCTTAGATAGAACTGAGGTTCATCAAGGCGATGTTGACGACGAGTCAAATGAGCTATCGTTTCTCTATTATCGTTTGATTTCTTCCATGACATAGGCCTCAATCACATCATCCATCTTGATATCATTGTAGCCATCAATCATCAATCCACCTTCACGACCGTTTGTAACTTCTTTGACGTCGTCTTTGTAGTGTTTCAAGCTTGCGAGTTCACCGTCATAGATAACAACACCGTCACGGATAACACGGACTTTAGAGTCACGGGTAACCTTACCGTTGATAACCATGAATCCACCGATAGTTCCCACTTTAGACACCTTGAAGGTTTCACGAATAACTGCTTCACCGATAACTTTTTCTTCAAATTCTGGATCAAGCATCCCTTTCATGGCTTCTTCCATCTCTTCAATAACCTTGTAGATAATGCTGTGAAGACGGATTTCCACATCGTCAGCTTCTGCTTGTTGACGAGCTTGTGGTGTAGGACGTACGTTGAAACCAACGATAAAGGCATTTGAAGCTTCGGCAAGGGTTACGTCTGATTCGTTGATCGCACCGACCGCTGAGTGAACGATGGTCACTTTGACACCTTCCACGTCGATCTTTTGAAGTGAGGCAGAAAGGGCTTCAACAGAACCTTGTACGTCGGCCTTAATGATAACGTTAACTGATTTGAGTTCACCAGCTTTAAGGGTATCAAAGAGGTTTTCAAGACTGACACGTTGGGTAGCTTGACGTTGTTTCATAAGGGCACGTTTGGCACGCTCTTCACCTGCTGCACGCGCAGATTTTTCATCCTCGTAAACGGCAAAGTGGTCACCCGCCATCGGTGCTTCATTCAAACCTGTGATTGAAACTGGTGTTGATGGTCCAGCAACCTTAACACGACGACCAAGGTCGTTGGTCATAGCACGGACACGACCGAAGGTATTTCCGACAACGATTGGGTCTTGAACATTCAAGGTACCTTGTTGAACAAGAAGGGTTGCGACCGCACCTTTTCCTTTATCCAAGCGAGCTTCGATAACTGTACCGATCGCACGCACTGTTGGGTCTGCCTTGAGTTCTTGGATTTCAGCCACAAGAAGGACTGTTTCCAACAATTCTTCGATATTTTGGTTGAATTTAGCTGAGATTTCAACAAATTCAGAATCTCCACCCCAAGCAGTTGACATAACCCCATGCTCTGCCAATTCACCGATAACGCGTTCTGGGTTGGCACCTGGTTTATCAATCTTGTTAATGGCTACAATAATTGGAACATTCGCTGCTTTTGAGTGGTTGATGGCTTCAATTGTCTGAGGCATAACCCCGTCATCTGCCGCTACAACCAAGATGGTAATATCGGTAACAGAAGCACCACGCGCACGCATAGACGTAAAGGCCGCGTGTCCTGGTGTATCCAGGAAGGTGATCTTCTTGCCATTTTCAACGATTTGGTAGGCACCGATATGCTGAGTGATACCACCTGCTTCACCTGTCGCAACACGAGAGTTACGAAGGGTATCTAGGAGTGTTGTTTTACCGTGGTCAACGTGTCCCATGATAGTTACAACTGGTGGACGCTCAACCAATTCATCTTCATTGAGATAACCATCTTCGACAAAGAAACGTTCGATGTCGGCATTATCCACTTCAACTTTTTGTTTGGCTTCGATACCATAATCCACCATGAGGAGTTCAATTGTTTCCCCATCCAAAGATTGGTTTTGTGTGGCCATGACACCCATCATAAAGAGTTTCTTAACGATTTCAGCTGGTTCACGTTTGATACGTTTTGCGATTTCCGCAACGGTCATACCATCTGTATATTCAAATTCTGTTGGCAATTCATGGAATTTACGTTCTGTAACAGGTTTTGGAGCCTGATTACGGTTGTTCTTGTTATTGCCTTTTTTGTTCTTTTTGTTGTTATTCCAGTTACTATTCTTTTGATTTCTCACTTGATTTTGACTACTTCGATTCTTTTGTTGTTTTCTAGGACCATCTTCTTCGTGATCATAATCATCACGTTCTTTGTCTGGTCGAGCTTGTTTTTTACGACGTGTATCCACTGGCGCTTCTTTAGCTACAGGAGCTGGTTCAACCACTGCTTGAACTTGTTGCGCTTGTTCAGCTAACTTAGCCACTTCTTCAAAGATTTCCTCTGGCTCCTTGCGTTTGTTTGCTTGGGCCAAGGCTTCTTTGGCAGCCTGAGTCTGCTTGAAACGTTCCTCACTTGAACGGGCGTACTCTGCATTTTGCTCTGCTTTTAGAGCCGCTGCACGGGCTTTAAAGTCAATACGTGGAGTCGCTTGATTTGGACGTTTATCCTCTTGTTGACGGCGCTCATTACCACGATTTTGCTGACCTTGCTGTTTCTTAGCTTGGTCATTAAAGCGACGATTGTCGCGGTTTCCTTGACCTTGTTTTCCACCATTACGGCCGTCGTTTTTCTGACGGTTTCCGTTTTGTTGTTGGTCACGGTTATTGCCCCTATTTTGCTTGCGTCGTTCTGCCTGCTCTTTGGCACGAGCTTCACGCTCAGCCTTAAAATTACGGCTTTGCGGTTTAGCTGCTACTTTGTCTGCCTTCGGAGCGACTGGCTCAGCCGGTTTTGCCCCTTCCTTAGCTACAGCTGTTTTTGCTGGCTCAGATTTCTCGACTTTCTTTTCTGCACTTGCTTTTGGTACTGCAGGTTTTGCTTCTGCTTTCGGAGCAGCTGCAGGCTTAAAGCTGGCAGCGATTTTTGCAGCGACAGCTTCTTCCACACTTGATGAGTGGCTTTTCACATCCAAGCCCAACTCTTTTGCACGCGCTACAACTTCTTTACTTTCTTTTCCAAGTTCTTTTGCGATTTCGTACAATCTTTTCTTAGACAAATCATGTCCTCCTCTTCTATTCCATAAGAGACCTCATTTTCTTTGTAAATCCAGCATCTGTTACAGCCATAACCTTTCTCGATTTCCCGACTGCTATGCTTAATTCCAGTGTTGAAAACACGGTTACAA
The DNA here is from genome assembly GCF_003942995.1 of Streptococcus mitis. Lineage (GTDB taxonomy): Bacteria > Bacillota > Bacilli > Lactobacillales > Streptococcaceae > Streptococcus > Streptococcus mitis_CV. The sequence goes on from NZ_RJOH01000003.1 coordinate 38,689, forward strand.
TTTCTACTTGATAATACTGACTTTTATCTTGAATCTTCTTGGTCAGATTGGGGCCAGCATCATGGGCTAGAAAGACCAACTTGGCCTTGCCGTCTTGAATGGCCTTAACGACCAATTCTTCACCCGATATGATTCGGCCTGCTCGCTGAGCGAGTCCCAAGAGATTGCTTATCTTTTGCTTATTCAAGTCCTAACTCTCTTCTTTTCACTTTGTGATCCACATAAGCGATCAACTCGTCATAAAAGCTTTCTTCAACTTCCATATTAAAGCTGCGGTTAAAGACCTTCTTCTTTTTCGCCTCTAGGGCTTCTTTATTGTCTAGCTTGATATAAGCGCCGCGGCCATTGGCCTTGCCTGTCGGATCGATAAAGACTTGTCCTTCCTTGTTCTTGACAATACGGAGCAAATCACGCTTATCAATCACTTCATTAGACACAACAGACTTGCGCAAAGGGATTTTTCTCGTTTTCATCTTTCCCTCCTCTAGCAGCTTTTATTCTTCTACAATATCGTTTTCTGATCCCAAATCTACCGAACCAGTTTCTTCCATGGCTTCAAATTCGCTAGCAGACTTGATATCGATACGGTAACCAGTCAAGTGAGCTGCCAAGCGAACGTTTTGTCCACGACGACCGATAGCAAGAGAAAGCTTGTTATCAGGAACAACCACCAAGGCACGTTTGCTGTCGTTTTCGTCAAAGATAACTTGGTCAACTTCAGCAGGAGCGATGGCATTGTAGATAAATTCAGCTGGATCTGCTACCCACTCGATAACGTCGATATTTTCTTCGATTGGCACCATACGGTCGCTCTTGGCATCGTAGCGAGCTGGGTGGAACTTGCTGGTAATCTTCTTGATATTAGCACCACCACGTCCAACGATTGTACCGATAGCATCCACGTTTGGATTGTGGCTACGAACAGCAACCTTGGTACGGTCACCAGCTTCACGAGCCACGCTCATGATTTCAACAGTTCCATCATAAACTTCTGGAATTTCTTGCTCCATCAAGCGTTTGATCATTTCTGGATGGCTACGGCTAACAAAGACGTTTACACCACGAGGGTTGTCTTCAACCTTGTAGACATAAACTTCGATACGATCATGAGAAGCAAACACTTCTCCAGGGATTTGGTCTTGTTTTGACAATTGGGCCTCGATACTGCCAAGGTTGACGTAGATGAAGCGATTATCAAATCGTTCTACAGTACCAGACATGATTTCTTGCTCATGTTCTTTGTAAGTATTGTAGGTGATGGCACGTGTTTGCTTACGCATTTTTTCCATGATGGTTTGTTTGGCAGATTGAGCTGCTACACGACCAAACTCAGCAGGTGCTTCTTCAAACTTGATTTTGTCTCCAAGTTCATAGGCTGAATTAATGGCAAGAGCATCTTTCAAGCTGATTTCCAAACGGCTATCAAATACTTCATCCACAACTTCACGGACAGTATAAACTGTAAAGTCACCTGTTTTTTCGTTGAAGTCAATAGCTACGCTGTCTGATTGACCATAGCGTCTGCGATAAGCGGAACGAAGCGACTCTACTACTGCGTCGATGATATCTTCTTTTTTGATTCCCTTGTCTTCTTCCAAAATGCGGAAGGCCTCTAGCATTTCTTTACTCATGTTTTCTTCACTTTTGAATCCTCAAAAGCTATCCTTTCTTTTTCTATAATTTAACTGCTAAACGTGCTTTTGATACTAAACTGTATGGAATTTGGACAGTTTTCTTACGTGTCTTGTCCATATATTCCATGGTCAACTCGTCCTCTTCAAAGGCCAACAAGGTTCCTTCAAAGACCTTTTGCTTATCGATGGCTTGGTAGAGCCCGACATGGATGTATTTCCCAACCGCTCCAGCGACGGCATCCTTGGTTTTTAAAGGACGTTCCAAGCCTGGACTGGTGATTTCTAGGAAATATTGTTCTGGGAAGGGATCTGGCTTGATGGTGTCTAGGACAGGACTGATAATTTCTGTCAAGTCTGCCGTGTCGTTCAAGGTAATTCCTTCAGGTTTATCTACAAAAATACTGAGAATCATGTCACTGCCAATCTTTCCATACTCGATATCCACGAGTTCGAAAGGTGCTTGTATGACAGGTTCTACAACTTCTCTGACTAATTCTACGATTGTTGCGATTGCGTCCACCTCCTCATAAGCAAGAGGCGAAGATATTTCCCCGCCTCACTTTTCATATTCTTACTCTTAGTATAGCACGTTTGCCAACTTATGTAAAGCAAAAGCACTTATACAGCCTGATTTTAGGCTATTTCTTAAAATTCTGCCTCAACTCGGTAGATAACTTGCCCCTTGTTGGAGAATTTTTGCTCGTATTCTGTCATGACATTGCCTTCAAAATCACTGGCATGTAAATCAAGCCAGACACCATTGAGCTTCATGCCATACTGAGAAAAGCTCACTAAACTGTACTCAAACAAGCCACGGTTATCCGTCTTGAAATGGATTTCTCCATTTTCAGGCAAGATACGTTTGAAGGTATCCAAGAAGGTTTTATAGGTCAAACGACGCTTTTCATGGCGTTTTTTAGGCCAAGGATCTGAAAAGTTCAGATACAAACGATCAATCTCACCGTCTTCAAAGTAGTCAGTCAAGTCAGAACCATCTACCCACAAGAGCTTGATGTTAGGTACTCCAACTTCAAGCACCTTGTCCAAAGCGTAGCTCAAAACAGACTTTTGAATATCAATCCCGATATAGTTGATATCAGGGTTTTGCTTGGCCATACCTGAAACAAAGGCACCCTTTCCACTTCCAACTTCCACATGAATGGGATGATCATTGCCAAACAAGTCCCGCCATTTTCCCTTGGCTTCCAAGGGATTGAGGACCACATACTGGGGATTTGCCTCTAGTAATTCTGTCGCCCCTTTACGATTTCTAACTCTCATCTTCTCTTTCCATACTTGTCTCGGAAGTGACGCAAGCCATGAATCTCCCGATTGACATTTTCTAAATCTTGGTTCATATAATACTTGGAAATCTGGCTCAAGTAAGACAATTGACCGTACCAATACAATTTATTTAATACCGTTTGATTGTACTTGTAACCGTAGTAGGTCAACCATTCCTTCCACTGATGTTCTGGAATATAATGGCAGAGCATGTGGGCCACATCAAACATACGGTCGGTCAAGCGAACCGAATCCCAATCTACCAAATAAATCAAGCCACTGTCTGTCTCAATCCAATTACTATGTCGTACATCTCCATGGACAATGGTCGCATGGTCCTCTCTAAATCCTGGAATAGTCTGACGTAAATCAGCCATCACTTCACTGATAAAATGATTTTTACGCAAAGCATCTGGAGCCGTTTCCTGCCAAGACTGTAGTAAATCTACAGGTGTTTCCATGGCATATCCCAAACGACTCAACTGTGTCATCAACGGACGTGAGCGATGAAGGCGGGTTAAAATATTGACGATTTGTTTACGATTCATATCATAGGGGGTCAATATTTTGCCTGTCAACCATTCTTGAGCACACATATCACGCCCATCTGCCAAACGGCGACTCCATAATAATTGTGGAGCAATTTGTTCTCTAGCTAGACCAGGTAGGATTGGAGAGGTGTTCATTTTTACAAAGATGCGCTTCCCATCAGGATAGCTACCCATATAAGCCTTGCCACTTTTCCCAGGTATGGGAGTCAGTGTTAGCTCATTATCACCCAAATCCATTTCTTTCCTCCGTATAAAGTTTCCTTACTATTCTACTAGTTTTTGGCCTATTCGTCAACCGCTCCACGCCCGATTCTCAAAGAAAAGCCTCTGGATTGGCTTGGGTATCATTATAGAAAGAAAAAGGCAAGCACCGTCTTCTGCTTACCTTTTCATGATTTTTATAAATAATATAAGAGTGGCCAAGCATTGTAAAACATGTGAACTAGAGTAGAAACCCATAGGTTTTGGCTCTTTTTATAAGCAAAGCCCAGCAACAAGCCCCCGAAAAGATAATAGCAAAACGAAGGAATATCATAAGGTTCATGCATGAAAGAAAAGAGAGAGGAAGTCAGTACAAGCCCCAGCCAAGAATTATCAAAAACTGCACCTTGAAGAAGCCCTCTAAGCATGAATTCCTCCTGGATAGGTGCCAAAACTGTAGCACTAACAATAAAGGAAAGCGAAAGTCCTTTACTAGCTTCCTCAAGGTGTTGATCCGAAGCACCAGAAACAACTGAGAAAAAAGCATGATAGCTAATACTTACAAGCACAGTGAGAAGAAAAATTCCAATGAACAGCAAGAGTTGTTTCCTGCTTAACATCCCAAAAGAAATCATGTCAAACCATTTCGCATAGCCAAAACTAAGGAAAAGCAAGAGACTCTTTATCATAATGAATGTGTACTGGTGTTGAAAATAATCCCCTTGATTGACGGAATATCCCGCTGTACCAATGATTGCAAATACTAAAAATCCCAAAAACAAGGCATGACACTTATTGAAAATGGCCATAAAGCTATCCTCCTCACCAAACAGACTTCCTACACGTCATTCTTTAGATCTAGTCTTTCCAAAACAAACCATTTGAGTAACCAAAATCCGACCACGTAGCCAGCCCCTAAGAATATAGCCATTAAAGCTAGCATGGAATTTAGGGAATTAAAGACCACCGCAGATACAAAGGTTAGCACAAAAACATTAAAGGCAATGGTGTCAGAAGCCAAGACCAGAATATAAGGTGTCAACCAGTCTAAGGTTTTGGAATCTAGGAAAAATAAGTGTTTATACATGATAATCTCCTCCTGCCAGTCTATAGACTAGCCCCAGATTAAGAAGAAAACTCTTCCCCTACTTTTTATAATACTTCAATCCCCAAATGAGCAGAAGCATGATAATCAAGCAGAGAATAGCGCCAATATAGGCAATTAATTGTTGATAGAATTCTCCTGCTGTGACACCTCTATACAAACAAATAATAGACATAAAACCTGTCAAACCAATGAACATAAGTTGATTTGTTCTAGGACTAACCAAATCATCATCTTCAAACTCTCTTATCCTCATCTCCCTAGTGAGGTAAACAGTAACTAAAATTGAAGCCAAGTTAAGAACCACTAAAAGAAATTGGAAAACCAAGGAAAAATTTAAAAACTGACGAGATAGAAATAGATAAGTAGAGACAAGTAAGGGCAACTGACCTAGGAACAGTCTCGCAAGGAAGACGTTCCGTTTTTTAGCAAGAAAAGTTTTCATTTCTTTGCTCCTTTCTTTTTAGTTAAAGCAAAATAGATCACAACCGCAATCATATAGGCTATGGTATAAAATAGATGATACCAAATACTCTCCCTAAGCGGATAAAGAAGGGTAGACATGATCAGATATAGAACGAAAATAATCAGTATTTTTTTCTTCATAAAATTTCCTCCTAAATGTATGCTTTATCTTAGTTTAGTTACAACCTTTACACTGTTAGTATAGCACTCATTTTATCCTTGGATCACTCAAATCATAAATGGTCATCAAAACATCTTGAATTGTTAAAAAATTTAAAAAGCAAGCATGAAAAACATACTTGCCCTGAGGGAAGTTGACAATGTGAAAATACAAAATAGAGAACTACTCACCCTCACTTCCGTATGTTCTCATATATTCTCATGATCGCAACAAGGATAGCAGCTGTCCCACTTGCCAAAACGAGAAGGGTAATAATAATGTTGAAGATTTCAGGCGTACTCCCTATTCTGTTGATAAGACGGAGTAGGGATATAACTGTCAACTGAATCAGGAGTATTGATTCTACTCTTACCAGTGAAGTCAGTCGGTTTTCAACTGCATATAAAAAGGCTGGTAGCAAAACACAGGCTATAGCAATCACAAACAGGTTGCTCCCCGTTTCTTCTCCCTTGTTCACCACGGAAATCATGAGAAGATTAGATGCTATGATTAACGTAGAACAGATGATAAAAAAGGATTTCTTATTCATTTAATATACCTCACATACTATGGTAAAAGTCAAACTGGACAAAGACAAACTTTAACTGTTAGCTTCTGAAAATTGAAACATTGTTTTTGTATTCACGAGGAATGCCTTTTTTTATTTTCGTCCTGTTAGAATACCGTTGCTTGTACTCCATCAAGCAACCCCATTCCATTAGATAGTATGTTGTCTAGCTCCTCCATCTTTTCATCTGAAAATGTTATTTTTCAGCGTTGATTGCTTTTTCATAGGTTGCTATCGTCCTTGATAACACCATCTTCCCATATTCTTCTCCAAGTGACTTCTTTCTCCTTGCCATTTTTTACCCCTTTATTTTACATTTTTTAGTTCTGAGTGTTGTTTTTTTTCTTCCTCTTCGTCTTCTTTTCTTTTATTCTTTTTATAATCGTTTAGCAGTTCAAAACCTTTATCAAAAGCAAAAAAACCTAAACCTAAAGAAAACGGTGCTCCGACTATTTCTATAACTTTTGCCCACCTTGTCCCAAAATCTTCTGAAAAATAAGCAAGCGCCCCGACGGCTAAAACTGCTAAGATTAAAAAATATGCTCCAAAATCTGCACTTTCTGTTACTTTAGCTTTTTCTGTTCTACTATTTTTACTCATGATAATTTCCTTTCATTTTTAACTTTTCTACTTCCGCTAATACTAACTATTTACCATGCTTTTTTACCTATGCATTAACTACTATTTAACCCTCTAAAAGTGGTTAGTTTTCTGCCTTCCTCTCCTCGCTACCTCACGATAGTCAGGCCTGGGAATCATTATTGGGTTCACCAGTAGCAGGTGTCCACCGAGGACTTACACCTCAGATATACGACATGCCCGTCGTACTTAAAAAAGAAAGGATGAAATTCGTCCTTTCTTGATCTTAGCTTTTCTTCAACTCACTACAGTTGACAATGAGCCAAAGGATAGTTAATAACCTATTGAAGTGTCAAATGTTGCTAACTCCATTGATCTTCAAATTTAAATAGGCACATTATCGGAGTTATCAGTAAGAAAAAATCTAACCAGTTCAAATAATTCATAATATAGGATATAATACCAGCCATAACGAAAAGGTACAAAGCTGTACGATATCCTCTCTTTTGGTTTTTATCAGCCTTGGTGTTAAAAATAATGTACACACAACAAATTGCAATGAGTATAAGCTGAATCATAGTTTCGTTTAACATATTAACACTCATTCCTTTTTAAAACTATTTTGGTGATCTCAATCCATAAGCTACAAAGCCACCTACTATAGCGCCTCCTGCTGCGCAAATAAAGTAAGCTTGGGGGCCTCCAGCAATACAAGATTGTCCTGCCTGAAATGCACCCGACAAGGCTCCTACAAGTACATCTCCTCCCAATCCACCTCCAGAAATATTACTTAATTCTTGATTATCTACTATTTTGTAATTAAACATAATTTCTATTCCCTTCTATGACCAAATATTATCAGCAATTGCAGTAAAAGAACCACCAAGTTTAGCTCCAGCCCAAGCACAGGCAGCAGTCATAGCCCATGTGGCACCACCAGTAAGGAGTCCTCCTACCCCACACATAGCAACTCCGATACCTGCTCCATAGACAGCTCCTTTTCCTACTGTTCCCCAATCAGTTCCTCCCTCAATGCTAGCCAGCATTTCAGTATCCAAAACATCAAATTGAGTCATTGTTTTTGTTTCCATGAGGAATACCTCCTTTTTTATTTTTAATTTTTGTCTTGTTGCAACTTTGACAAGTTTAGTATATCATCGTTTATTAATTTTTTTCATCCAAATCTTGAATTGTCATCGAAACGTCTTGAATTGTTAAAAAATTTAAAAAGCAAGCATTAAAAACATACTTGCCCTTTCACTCTTGTCTATAGGCAAATTCTAACCATATGTTATTACAAACAAATAGTATCATTTCACCTGTTTACCATCTATTTTTATTTATGAATTTTTTGTTTCACTTTAATCATTATAGAAGCCATAAAAAACGCGACAGCTAGCCGAAGCAGTTGGTAACTTTCTTCCTCTCCTGTTTTCGGTAATAATTTTTCATTCGAAGTAATAGATTCGCTTACATAATCAGTCCCCTTAACATCAGTTGAAGGAGCTTTATTTTCTTGAGCAACATCAAAAATAGGTTTGGGAGTTTCCAATTGATTCTTATTGTCTAACATTGCTAAATTGCCAGATTGAGTAGTTTTAGCTTTAGAAGTTGAGTTTATACTCTCCACTTTCCCACTATTTTCGCTATTAGAATTGGGATTATCATTGGATATTTTCATTTCGGTTCTTTTTTCATCACCCATACCTTTGCTGTCGCTTACAACTTTATCACTAATACTCATGCTGTCATCTCTGGTTTTCTCATCACGGACACTTTCAGTTACTGTTTCCTCAGAAGATTTCACTGTCTCCGTTTGCTTAGGTGAGTTGCTCGAGTACATATAATCATAAACCTGTTGTGCAGTTGCTCCGCCACCAACCCATCCAGATGTCGGATGTCCATTTTTTAAATAGAAACTCTCTCGCTTCCTCATCAAAATCCTTACCGTCCAAATCATAATACTCTAACTTCTTTTCAATCAAGTTATTAAATTCTTTCAATTCAGGAGAAAATTGACGACAATGAGAGCAAGTTTTTCTACCAAAATAAATAGTATGTTCCAATTGATCCTCTGTAAAAGAGTGACGTACAGCTTCAATATCTATCTTTTTAAAGTCCGTAACATTCTTCTCATACTCTTCTGGGGTTACAACAGAAGGTTTATGCTCCACCTTTTCCTTAGTCGATGGCAAATCTGGTGCCACAAGAGAACTATCATTCGCCTGGATAGATGAAGTAGTAGGATGTTCTTCTGCATATACAACACCCGTAGTAATAGATGCAAATACAAGTGGTACAAGTAATAGCGATTTTATCTTTTGATTCTTCATAAGAATACTCCTTTACATTTGTTATTTTTATCTTACCTTATTTAAGATTACAAATTCATCTAAATCTTAAATGGTCATCGAAACATCTTGAATTGCAAAAATTTCATTATAAAAGGGGTAAGTATTTCGAAAACACTTACCCCTTTATACTTCATTAAGCTCTACTTTTTATAATACTTCAATCCCCAAATGAGAAAAAGCATAATAATCAAGCAGAGAATAGCACCAATATAAGCGATTAATTGTTGGTAGAATTCTCCTGCTGTGATACTTCTATACAAACAAATAATAGACATAAAACCTGTCAAGCCGATATACATAAGTTGATTGGTTCTAGGACTAACCAATTCATCATTTACTTCTATTTAAGATCATGTCTTTTATGTTAATGTATGTTAACACTAAAAAACAAGTTAGGCCAATAATATTTAAAATAAACAATAACGGGGTTAAGTCTCTAAAAAAATTATCCACTGACACTATAAGAAATACTATACATAATATAGTCGAAACTATCTTTTTCTTGTTCATAATTATTTACTCCGTTCCAACTAAATTCAGCTTAGTAATGAAGAGCGATTTTTAACAGTATTTAGCACCACCAGTTGCCGCTCCGCCCCAAAAACCAACAGCAGCTCCAGATACAGTACCAATGATAGGTAGCGTTACAGTTCCTACGGCGCTACCAGCAACTCCTCCAGTCAATGCACCTCCAACTACACCGAGTCCACATTTTATCCAACCGCCACCTTCAACGCAAGTAAGCATATCAGCATCCATAATCTCAAATTGTTCCATCATTTTTGTATTCATGACAAATACTCCTTTTTTATTTTTAATTTTTGTCTTGTTGCAACTTTGACAAGTTTAGTATATCATTGTTTTTTAAAATTTTTCATCCAAATCTTGAATTGTCATCGAACCGTCTTAAATTAGCTTTTTTATTTAAAACCACCTCTAAAATTTTTTTAAAAGATAATTTCTAATCACTTTTTTACCATTCAGGAAGTTTCAATGACTATTCAAGATTTTATAAAGCACGAAATTGTTTTTATGTCATAATAGACCTATCCACTATATGAAAGGAATTGCCAATGACTTCTTATAAACGTACATTTGTTCCTCAAATAGATGCTAGAGACTGCGGTGTTGCTGCCTTAGCCTCGATTGCTAAATTCTATGGTTCAGATTTTTCTCTAGCTCACTTGAGAGAACTTGCAAAGACCAATAAAGAAGGGACGACTGCTCTTGGCATTGTAAAAGCCGCTGATGAAATGGGCTTTGAAACAAGACCTGTTCAAGCAGATAAAACGCTCTTTGATATGAGTGATGTCCCCTATCCTTTTATCGTTCACGTTAACAAAGAAGGAAAACTCCAACATTACTATGTTGTCTATCAAACAAAGAAAGACTATCTGGTTATTGGTGATCCTGACCCTTCTGTAAAAATCACCAAAATGTCAAAAGAACGCTTTTTCTCTGAATGGACTGGAGTAGCTATTTTTCTAGCTCCCAAACCTAGCTATCAACCCCATAAAGATAAAAAGAATGGTCTACTAAGCTTCCTTCCTCTGATTTTCAAACAAAAATCTCTCATTGCTTACATTGTTCTCTCAAGCTTATTGGTCACGATTATCAATATAGGTGGTTCTTATTATCTCCAAGGAATCTTGGATGAATACATTCCAAATCAGATGAAATCAACTTTAGGAATCATCTCAGTTGGTCTGGTTGTAACCTATATCCTCCAACAAGTCATGGGCTTCTCCAGAGATTATCTCCTAACTGTTCTGAGTCAGAGATTAAGTATTGATGTGATTTTATCCTATATTCGCCATATTTTTGAACTTCCTATGTCTTTCTTTGCGACACGTCGCACAGGAGAAATCATTTCACGGTTCACAGATGCTAACTCTATTATAGATGCCTTGGCTTCTACCATTCTTTCTCTTTTTCTGGATGTTTCTATTCTGATTCTTGTAGGGGGAGTCTTGCTGGCACAAAACCCTAATCTCTTCCTTCTTTCTCTTATTTCTATTCCTATATACATGTTCATCATCTTTTCTTTTATGAAGCCTTTCGAAAAAATGAACCATGATGTCATGCAAAGTAATTCTATGGTTAGCTCTGCCATTATCGAAGATATCAACGGGATTGAAACTATCAAGTCGCTCACGAGTGAAGAAAATCGCTATCAAAATATAGACAGCGAATTTGTAGATTATTTAGAAAAATCCTTTAAGCTCAGTAAATATTCTATTTTACAAACAAGTTTAAAGCAGGGAACAAAATTAGTTCTGAATATCCTTATCCTATGGTTTGGCGCTCAATTAGTCATGTCGAGTAAAATTTCTATCGGTCAGCTGATTACCTTTAACACACTTCTTTCTTACTTTACAACTCCTATGGAAAATATTATCAACCTCCAAACCAAACTCCAATCTGCGAAGGTCGCTAATAACCGTTTGAACGAAGTCTATCTAGTCGAATCTGAATTTCAAGTTCAAGAAAACCCTGTTCATTCACATTTTTTGATGGGCGATATTGAATTCGATGACCTTTCTTATAAGTATGGTTTTGGACGAGATACCTTAACAGATATTAATCTCACGATTAAACAAGGAGATAAGGTTAGCCTAGTTGGAGTTAGTGGTTCTGGTAAAACAACTTTAGCCAAAATGATTGTCAATTTCTTTGAACCCTACAAAGGACATATTTCCATCAATCATCAGGATATTAAAAACATTGATAAAAAAGTCTTGCGCCGTCATATTAATTACCTACCCCAACAAGCCTATATCTTTAATGGCTCTATTTTGGAAAACTTAACCTTGGGCGGTAATCATATGATTAGCCAAGAAGATATTCTAAAAGCTTGTGAATTAGCTGAAATCCGTCAAGACATTGAAAGAATGCCTATGGGCTATCAAACTCATCTCTCTGATGGAGCTGGTCTATCAGGAGGACAAAAGCAACGAATAGCCCTCGCTCGTGCTCTTTTAACTAAATCTCCTGTTTTAATACTAGATGAAGCTACTAGCGGTCTTGATGTCTTGACTGAGAAAAAAGTTATAGATAATCTTATGTCCCTAACTGATAAAACCATTCTCTTTGTAGCCCATCGTCTCAGTATAGCCGAACGAACCAACCGTGTCATTGTTCTTGACCAGGGAAAAATCATTGAAGTTGGTAGTCATCAAGAGTTAATGCAGGCGCAAGGCTTCTACCATCATCTATTCAATAAATAAGGAGAATGTCATGAATCCTAATCTTTTTAGAAGCGTCGAGTTTTATCAGAGACGTTACCATAACTATGCGACAGTATTAATCATACCTCTTTCATTACTGTTTACTTTCATCTTGATTTTCTCCCTCGTTGCCACAAAAGAAATTACTGTCACTTCCCAAGGAGAAATCACCCCTACAAGTGTCATTGCATCCATTCAGTCAACAAGTGATAATCCTATCCTAGCTAATCATTTAGTGGCAAATCAAGTAGTTGAAAAAGGTGACTTACTCATCAAATACTCTGAAACAATGGAAGAAAGTCAGAAAACTGCCTTAGAAACTCAATTACAAAGACTTGAGAAGCAAAAAGAAGGACTTGGAATTTTGAAACAAAGCTTAGAAACAGCGACTGATCTTTTTTCTGGCGAGGATGAGTTTGGCTACCATAATACCTTTATGAATTTTACTAAACAATCCCATGATATTGAACTGGGTATCACAAAGACTAACACTGAGGTTTCAAATCAAGCCAATCTTGCCAATAGCAGTTCATCAGCCATCGAACAAGAAATCACAAAAGTTCAACAACAAATTGGAGAATACCAGGAGCTGAGAGATGCTATCATAAATAAAAGGGCTCGCTTACCAACTGGCAATCCACACCAGTCAATTTTGAATCGTTATCTTGTAGCCTCACAAGGACAAACACAAGGAACTGCAGAGGAGCCATTTTTATCTCAAATTAATCAAAGCGTTGCAGGTCTGGAATCATCTATCGCAAGCCTCAAAATTCAACAAGCTGGTATCGGAAGTGTAGCAACTTATGATAATAGTTTAGCAACCAAAATTGAAGTACTCCGCACTCAGTTTTTACAAACAGCCTCACAGCAACAACTAACCGTGGAGAATCAATTAACAGAATTAAAAGTACAGCTAGATCAAGCGACACAGCGCTTAGAAAACAATACCTTAACCGCCCCAAATAAAGGTATCATTCATCTGAACAGCGAATTTGAAGGTAAAAATAGAATTCCAACTGGTACAGAAATTGCTCAAATATTCCCTATCATCACAGATACAAGAGAAGTACTAATCACTTACTACGTATCTTCTGACTATCTACCTCTACTAGATAAAGGACAAACTGTAAGATTAAAACTGGAGAAGATTGGAAATCACGGCATTACCATCATCGGCCAACTTCAGACAATTGATCAAACTCCTACCAGAACAGAGCAAGGAAATCTCTTTAAATTAACCGCTCTTGCAAAACTATCTAATAATGATAGTAAACTCATCCAATACGGCTTACAAGGTCGCGTCACTAGTGTAACTGCAAAGAAAACATATTTTGATTATTTCAAAGATAAAATTTTAACACATTCTGATTAATTTTCAGATAACACTCTAGAACTATTTATTATCTTATCAAAAAGGAGAATTATAACATGGATAAGAATCAAAACCTAACTTCATTTCAAGAACTAACAACTACTGAACTCAACCAGATTACAGGTGGAGGATGGTGGTTAGATTCAATATTAGATATGTTAACATCTAAAATACCAGACCAAGCCAATAGGTATGGAAATCATCAACAAATGTAATCATCCAAGGTGGTATTGGATAAAAAACTTGGCTCTATAATATTTGTAGTGGGTAAATCTCCTATAGATATTATGAAGCCTATTTTGTTGTAAAAAATAAAACAGTAACCTCAGGATGGCTACTGTCTAGTCTCATTTCTTCTTAAAACCTTTATTGACTTAATAAATGGTAGAAAAGAACCTTAAAAATCATAAAATACACAACCAATCTTTTCGAAACATTTATATTATAAGTTTTATTGTAGAGTTTTAATATATTTATTCTAGTATTTGATTTTTCAATGATTCTATTATTTGTTATCATTCAATTGATATCATTGTTAAAACCTGACGAAATACTTGATTTTTGCAGGCGGTATTTAGACTGGTATTAGGATGACTTTCCACAATTTTCATGACGGTATAGAGACCAACTCCTCTCTCCTCCCCTTTAGAGCTTGCTCCAAAGGAGAAGATTTCAGAAATATCGATGCCCTCTTCTTTGATGGAATTTTCAATGATAAATGTCTCCTGTGCTCCATTTTTAAAAAAGGCGATTGAAACGTGAGGTTGACTGGCCTCTGCACTGGCTTCAATAGCATTGTCACAAAGGATAGACACAATGGTTAGAAAATCAAGCAGTCTCATTCCCTCGACCTGAATCTCCTCAGGAACTTCGACATTAAAGACTATGTTCTTATCTCTAGCTTTTAGAAATTTCCCTGCTAGGAGACTTTTGAGGGCTTTATCACGAATATTCACTAATCTGCCCAGGTCATATTTGTTGTCCTGCAATTTTTCACTGGAATCCTTTAAAACAGAGTCGTAAACCTCTTTTATCTGCTCCATATCCTCCTCTTCAATGCCCAGACGTAAACTAGTCAAGAGGTTGCTATAATCATGCCGAAAGCTCCGTACTTCCTTGTAAAGTTCCTCTATATGCCGACTATAGCGTTCCATATCTCTATAGCGCAAGGTCTGCTCTTGGTTCAGTTTCTCCTGAAGTTTTTCCTTCAAATAGGTATCTAATTTCTTGATAACCCCCATAAAAAAGAGTAGATAAAATACCAGAATGAAATGGCGAACAGTCGTTGATTGTATACCTTGTACATATTCAAAATAAGACAGACTTTGCATCACTAGATAGTAAGCCCCCATTATCCAGTTAATCTTAGTCAGGGACTTTTGAAAATCTTTATCGGAAATCTCCTTTCTCAAACTAGTAAAATCATAGTCTAACCATTTCAAAAAGGCTAGAGAAATAAAGCAAATGAAAATTTTTATACATAACCAAATAAAAGAGCGGTCATCATACACATGCCCTTGCCCTAAAAATGGAAGCACAAAATAAGAAATACCTCTATAAAAGAGATTCACCAATATCATTGGAAAGAGACCATAAAAGAAAAGCAGTTTTTTAGGAAGTCCTCTTAACAGTAATAAAGACAAGCCTATGCCGTACAAGGGTTCCACAAAATAAGATAGGTAATTATTTCCTACTATATAGCTAATCGTTACAAAAATAACTACTAAAAGTAGCTTAAAAAGAAAAGCTTTAAAGACTCTCTCCAGAGTTAGAACAATTCCATCCACCTTAAAAAATATAAACAATTCCAATCCAGATAGCAAAAACACATATACGATCTTCCAAACTAATTCCATCCCATCACCTCACTCAGTGCAAGTTATTGATAGCCTCAGACACTTCCCTGACCTTATAACGCGCTATCATACAGCTACCACCATTGGGAAAGAAAAGCAGTTTTTCTTTCTTATCCAAACGCACCACATTGGCAGGATTGATGAGAAAAGAGCGATGGCACTGCAAGAGACGAGGTTCCTGCTTGAGAATCTCCTCCAAACTCGCTGTAAATTCCAACCTATCTGTCTCGCTATAGAGAATGACATGATGGGGTCTGGGAGACGTTTCGAGATAGTAAACCTCTTTAAAAGGATACTGGAATTGGGCAAATTTTGATTTAAAGTAAAAGCAATCTTCCGCTAGACTCTTACTGTCTTGACTATTGGCATAGAGGAGGGCTGTCTCGATCCGAGATTCAAACTCCTCTGCCGAAAGAGCCTTATCAATGTAGTCCAAAGCAGACACTTGGTAGCGAAAGGACAGGGGCATAAACTCTGAGTGAGTCGTCACAAAGACTATCAAGGCATAAAGATCCCGATCCCGAATCTTTCTAGCCACTTCCAGCCCCTTCATCTCCTCATTTCGAATCTCAATATCCAAAAAGAATAGCTGATGCGCCCCCTTCTCATGCACCTCTGCCAGCAGTTGAGCTGGCTTACCAAAGACCTCAAAAGAGCTGGGAGTGATATGATGTTCCTTCAAAAGTTTCTCAATCGTCGTTTCAATCCTAGTCTGCTGGGAAAAATCATCTTCTAAAACAAATATTCTCATCTTCTTACTCTCCTTCTTTCAACCATTTTTGACGAATTTCTCTATAGCGACGTCTGGCATACTTGACAGCGTATTGACCTTCTTCTCCGAGAAAAAGGATTCTTTCTTGAAAATCAATCGATTTTAATTTATCAAGATTAACCAAACAATTTCGATGACATCTCATCAAGGTTTCCCCATATTGGTTCTCAAGATTACTTAAATTTTGAACCATATTAAAACTAGCTTCTTCTGTAACAATCTGTACAGTATGGGCTTTAGTTGGATGTGCTTGGATATAGTAGATATCGTCGACGTTTACTTTATAGGCTATTTTCTGTGTCTGAATAATCATATGTTTCATTGGATTCTCCTCCTAAGAAGAGAATAACAGAAAAAATCTAACACAAGCCCACCAAATCCTAAACAGTCTTTGAAAACTCCTAAAAGGATTATTTTTCTACAACATCATGATGGGCTTACCACTATTTTATCATAAAATCTTAACAGTACCATTCAGGAAATTTCAAGAACAATTAAAGATTTGATGGTGAAAAAGAAGATAAAAGTGATAGAATGACAGTATCAAAACACAGTTGCTAGAATCAAAACTAGCACCCAGATTAGAGGAGGAATTCTCATGACAGATACAGACCCTATCAAAAGAGCTCAGACTTTGATAACTGACTTAAACAAAGCCTATCAAGCATGCAAACAGGCAACCGCTGACGACGTCCGCTTTCAGGAGCAATTAAACTCTATTCTTGGTTTTTTAGCCAAGGCTGAGACAGTGGATAATCGAGTCTTGATTGAACTGGAAAAATTCTACCAGACTTCCAGTCTTCTCATGGGACTCAGCGCTCTTGATCCAGATGCTCCTACTCGCGCTGCTTGGCGGGCCTATGACCGTTTCCACTTTGACCAAGTCAAGACCAAGTTGAGTCTCTACGGACCAACCATTCTCTTGTAGAAAATAAAAGAAGCTGAGCTAGATTGAACTCAACTTCTTTTTTAGTATCATATAAGCAAGTTTTAGTCCTGCATCTGACGTTTTACCTGATAAGGTAAGTACAAGACTAGTAAAACCAAACCAGCTCCCAGTAAGGCTAGAAGGGCTAGTTTTTCTTGGAAGGTCACAAGGCCGACAACTAATTCCACAAGTAAAACAAAACTGGTCAATCCTCGGACAACCGCCTGCAAGCCTTTTTCCTTTTGCCCCTTGTCCAGTGGAAAAAGTTGAGTCAAATACTGGTAGTCAAAGGCGTGATAGAGAGCCAGCAACTGGAAGAGCAAGAGGTAGTTAAAGAGAACCACCACTGCTGTCGCAATCCAAGCTTGCTCGATAAAGACCTGCGCCAGCAAGGAAAGCAAGAGCAGACGAAGGCTGAGGGCAAAGAGGTCTCCATTTCGCAGATAAGAACGCAGATAGAGATTTTGCCAAATCTTTCCAGGCACCTTCTGAACAGCCTTTAGGATAAAGTCCAGATAGGCACGACGCTTGACGCTGTTTGAAATTCCCTTGACCTGCGTAAAGAGGGCAAAGAAACGAAGTAAGATTTGCTTACGCTTGCTTTCTTGAGAAATGACATAGTCCCAGTCCAGTCCAGTTTCAGTGAAAAATTTGCTGGCCTTTTGACGAAAGAGGAAATATTTACCTAACCCAAACAAAAGCACATAGATTAGGAAGACAGGCAAGCCATAACCCATGGCTAAAAATAAGGGCGCAAATAACAGCAAGAAAAGGGTCTGGACAAAGAGCCAAAAGACCAGGGAAATGCCGGTTTGACGCTTGAGATGGAGTTTGATTTCCTCTTCTCCAACTAAGAGAAAGAGCTTGTCTGGAGCCTCCATATAGGTGGCAATTCCTCCCCAAAGCAAAAGTAAAACAGACGTAATTCCTACAAATAAAAGGATAGGCCAATGATTTTCAGGAAAATCTTGTAAGAGTTGACTGTACTGGTAGGCTAGAAAGCCCAGCAGGACAAGCAGGAACAAGACAAAGTGGTCATTAAGAACATAGCGCAGATAACCGACACACTCCTTACGAAAAGCCTGCTTTCTCTTTAAAAACAAGTCTTTCATAGCTCCTCCTCTTTGGTCAGAGCCAAGTAAATATCATTCAAACTAGCCTCAGGCATATCAAAGGCTTCGCGCAGTTGCGCCAGATTTCCCTTGGCACGCACCTCTCCCTTATGGAGAATGACAAAGGCATCACACATCTTCTCCGCCGAATCCAGCACGTGAGTACTCATGAGAATGGACTTACCTTTTTGCTTTTCCACTTCCAAAAGCTGAATCAAGTCCGCAATAGCCAGCGGATCAAGACCAAGGAAGGGCTCATCCACGATGAAAAGACTCGGATCCACCACAAAAGCACAGATAATCATGACCTTCTGCTTCATCCCTTTTGAAAAATGAACAGGGAACCAGTCTAATTTCTGGTCCAGACGAAACATTTTTAACAAGGGCTCTACTCGGTCAAAAGCCACTTTCTGCTCAATACCATAAGCCATAGCAACCGTTTCGATATGCTCTCTGAGGGTCAATTCCTCATACAAGCTAGGTGTCTCAGGAATGTAGCCAATTTGCTTACGGTAACTTGTCGCATCTTCTTGCAGGGTCAAGCCATTGATATTGATGGAGCCACTATAAGGTGTCAACAGACCGATAATCTCATTGATTGTCGTCGATTTCCCAGCACCATTGAGACCAATCAAACCGACCAGCTGCCCACTTTCAACAGTAAAGGACACATCTTTCAAGACAGGGACATGAACATAGCCACCTGTCAGGTTTTTAATTTCTAACATATTTTCTCCAAATCTGGTATAATGTAGCTATATTATATCAAAATTCAATACAGTAGAGGTAGATTTTATGTCAGATTGCATTTTTTGTAAAATCATCGCAGGGGAAATTCCTGCTTCAAAAGTATACGAAGATGAGCAGGTTCTTGCCTTTCTTGATATCTCTCAAGTAACACCAGGACACACCTTGGTCGTGCCAAAGGAACACTATCGCAATCTTTTGGAGATGGACGCTACTAGCGCTAGCCAACTCTTTGCCCAAGTGCCAAAAGTGGCTCAAAAAGTCATGAAAGCCACTAAGGCTGCTGGTATGAATATCATTGCCAACTGTGAAGAAATCGCTGGTCAAACCGTCTTTCATACTCACGTTCACCTCGTGCCTCGCTACAGTGCGGACGATGACCTCAAGATTGATTTTATCGCCCACGAACCAGACTTTGACAAACTTGCTCAAGTCGCTGAAATCATCAAAAATGCCTAAGGAGTTACCATGAAATTATCCAATCTATTGCTATTTGCAGGAGCTGCAGCCGGAAGTTATCTGGTCACAAAAAATCGTCAAACCATCACAGATGAAGTCTTGAATACCACTGACCGCGTTCAAGCTATCAAGGATGATGTGGATATTATCCAAAACAGCCTGCAAATCATCGACCAACAAAAAGAACTCATCAAGGAATACCAAGAAGACCTGACTTACAAGTTTAAGGTCTTGGAAAAAGATATCCAGACTAGATTAGCTGTGATAAAAGAAACACAGGAAATCGAAGATAAGTAAAAGAGCCCGACGGCTCTTTTTTAAAAGGTAAACAAGTTATATCCCATCAACTATACATCATAATTTAGCCAACTCATACTCAATAAAAATCAAAGAGCAAACTAGAAAGCTAGGCGCAGGCTGCTCAAAACACCATTTTGAGGTTGTGGATAGAACTGACAAAGTCAGTAACATATATACGACAAGCCGACGCTGACGTGGTTTGAAGAGATTTTTGAAGAGTATTATTCACCGTTTCATAACTAAATCGAAGACTTTCCGCCGTAATGAAAACACCTGAAACTTTGAGGCCTAAGTTCAAAGTTTAGGTATAGGATTTCGAAGAAGGTCGCTACCGTCCGTCATTACTTAAGGAAAGTTTTAAAAAATCTATAATCAAAAAGAGGAAAGAAAATGAAACAGTTTTTTAAAATTCTGGCACAGATCATCCTAATCCCTTGTGGCTGTCTTAGCCTTCTTGCAGTTCTAGCATTTCTAGTACTGTTTTTTGCTTTCAGAGCCTCACCGAGTGACATCCGAAAAGGGAATGAAGACTTAAAACAAATCTTTATCTCTCTTGACATGCCTCCTAAGAAAGTAAATTCAAATGGAAGGTATCAATTCGAGGGTGGGGGCTTAAATTTTTATGTTACTTTCTCAGATGAGGTCATCAATAGTCACCCTGTCCTAAAAGAAAGTCCAAAACTTACCAAAAACCGACTCGAAGTCTATGTCCTACAGACTGGAGAGATTTCATACTATAAAGTAGGGGATAACTTGTTCAATCATGGTTTATTGCAATTTTTAGAGAAGGAAAGTAGGAATTATTTACAAGAAATCGGAAAGAATCCAAATACTGATTACTCAGTTCTATATTGGAAGGATCAGGAAAGTCTAAAAAAGGGAATTGCTTTCTATGAAAAAGCCTTGACTTTGGTGGATATTCAGGATAACTCAGCAATCAGACACATTGATACCGTTACCATCAAGCCTGGTAAAGAAGCGGAAATCAAGCAACTCATCCAAGATATGGATGCAGCTGGCTTACTCAAGCAAAAGTATAAATAATAGGCTAACTGGAAAATGATTTTTCGACGCTAAATTTTCAAAGATAACACAAAAAGAGCCCGATGGCTCTTTTTGCTTTATTCTCCTTCAAAGGCATCTTTAATATGGTCAAAGAAGCCTTTTTTCTTTGGATTGACTTTTAAATCACCTGCGGCTGCGAATTCTTTCAAGGCTACTTTTTGGCGGTCGTTCAATCCTGTCGGTGTTACGACATTAACGGTAACGTATTGGTCACCAACTGCACCACCACGAAGGCTCGGAGCTCCCTTACCACGTAAACGGAATTTCTTACCAGTCTGAGTTCCCTCTGGGATAACCAATTCAACATCACCGTGAACAGTTGGAATATCAACTGTGTCACCAAGAGCTGCTTGGACAAAGTTGAGGTTGAGATTGTAGAAGATAGTCGTTCCTTCACGTTCAAACTTATCGCTGGCTTCCACAGAAACCACTACATACAAGTCACCATAAGGTCCACCGTTAAATCCAGCTTCACCCTGACCAGCTAGGCGAATTTGTTGACCAGTTTCCACACCAGCAGGAATTTTCACATGTACGCTATGCGCTTGTTTTTCATGCCCTGTTCCGTGACATGTTGTACATGGATCTTTGATTTCTTTTCCGCGACCGTGACAGACATCACAGGTTACTTGGCGACGCATCATACCAAGAGGAGTTTGTGTATCGACGTTAATGACACCAGCGCCATGACAGCGTCCACAAGTAACTGGACTTGTTCCTGGCTTAGCACCAGAGCCATTACATGTACTACAGCTTGCTTCACGATTGTACTTAACCTCTTTTTCAGCTCCAAAAATAGCTTCTTCAAAGGTCAAATTCACACGATACTGGAGGTCATCCCCTTGGCGAGGAGCGTTTGGATTGCGCGAAGCACCGCCTCCGCCGAAGAAACTTGAGAAAATATCCTCAAAACCACCGAAGCCTCCTGCCCCATCGAAACCGCCGAAACCACCAGCTCCACCAAAACCACCGTTGGCTCCAGCCGCACCATATTGGTCATAGGCCGCACGTTTTTGATCGTCACTCAAAGTCTCATAGGCTTCCTGAACTTCCTTGTACTTTTCCTCAGCACCAGGCTCCTTGTTGATATCTGGGTGATATTTTTTCGAAAGCTTACGATAAGCCTTTTTGATCTCGTCTGCCGAAGCGTTTTTTGACACCCCCAGACGATCATAAAATTCAGTATTGTTCATACAAGATACCAAGACCGTAAAATTCGACTGAAAAATAGGAAATCTGACGCTGGAGCGATGCTCCTAGACAGATTTATCTTTTTTCCGAGAATTTAGGTCGGGTTCAATTCCTTTCTGTTATATTGAATAAGAAATTTGGGAACCCGTGTTCAGTTACGAACACCCTTGTTCCTTTCTATTGATATTTTGAATCAAACCTCGATTTAGGTCGGGGTCAATTCCTTTCTTTTATATTGAGTAAGAAATTTGGGAACCCGTGTTCAATTCCCTGAACACCTTTGTTCCTTTCTATAATTTTCATGTAAATCTTTAGAGGCTGTTTTCTATACTCTGCTTCACTTGATTAAACTCTTCATCTGATAGAGTAAATATCAAATCCTCTTCAGCATACTCGTTCTGTTCTTTAAAATAATTATCCGTATTCTCTGCCAACCCTAAACCGAAAATCACTTTTCTTGCAAACTCTTGATGTGCAAAACCAATAGCCGTAATGATTTGTTTATCTTGGACAAGAACTTTCGGTTGAAAATTCTCACATGGAAGAAATTCAAAATAGTCAAAGAAGTTTTGCCAAATTCCACCTGTAAATTTCGTGTCGTTCAACAAGCCTGCTTTCGCCAATAAAAGGGGCGCTGAAGAAATGGCTGCAATTAGGATATCTTGCTCATCAAGACTTCTCAAAAACGAGATCAATTTCTCATCTTGTAGAGTAGGACCTATATTTACCATTCCTGGCAAAATCACACAAGAATAATCTTCTATACGGATTTGAGCCAATGTTTTCGTCGGTTGACAGGGCAAACCATCCTCAGAGACCACCATCAAATGATCTGAAGCTACATAATCAATCGTGATATCAAAAGACAGAGCTAAAGTACTTGTTAAAGAGGCTATCTCATAAAGAGAAAAATTAGGATAAATGACACAAAGTACTTTTTTCATACGCAACATCCTCTATTTTATCGAAAAACAGAGGCTGGGTTGCAACCTCTGGATTTCTTCTTATACTCGCCTGATTTTCAAGCTCGGGATAAAATAGTCCACTGGACTATTTTATTTCTCCGTAAACTCTCCGTCTACGACGTCATCACCTGCGTTTCCTGTTGCTTGTGCACCTTCTGCTCCTGCTTGAGCTTGTTGGGCTGCTGCGGCTTGTTCGTAAAGTTTAACAGCAAGTCCTTGAGCTTTTTCGTTCAATGCTTCAAGTTTTGCTTTCATGTCGTCCAAGTTGTTGTCTTCTTGCGCTTTCTTAAGGTCATCAAGGGCAGCTTGGGCAGCGTCACGTTCTGCGTCGAAACCTTTTCCTTCAGTTTCCTTGATAGTCTTTTCAGTTGCGAAGATAGCTTGGTCTACTTCATTACGAAGGTCAACTTCTTCTTTACGTTTCTTATCTGCTTCAGCGTTTGCTTCTGCATCTTTCATCATGCGGTCGATTTCTTCATCAGTCAAACCTGAGTTAGATTGGATCACAATAGTTTGTTCTTTTTGAGTTCCAAGGTCTTTGGCCTTAACAGACACGATACCGTTCTTGTCGATGTCAAATGTTACTTCAATTTGAGGAATACCACGAGGTGCAGCTGGGATATCTGTCAATTGGAAACGTCCAAGAGTCTTGTTATCTGCTGCCATTGGGCGTTCACCTTGAAGAACGTGGATATCAACGGCTGGTTGGTTGTCTGCTGCAGTTGAGAAGACTTGTGATTTAGATGTTGGAATTGTTGTATTGCGGTCGATGAGTTTTGTGAAGACACCACCCATTGTTTCGATACCAAGTGACAATGGTGTTACATCCAGAAGGACAACGTCTTTAACATCACCAGTAATGACACCACCTTGGATAGCCGCACCCATAGCAACTACTTCGTCAGGGTTTACTGATTTGTTTGGTTCTTTACCAGTTTCAGCCTTAACTGCTTCTACAACAGCTGGGATACGAGTTGAACCACCAACAAGGATAACTTCATCGATTTCTGACAAGCTCAAACCTGCATCTGAAAGGGCTTGACGAACTGGAACTTTTGTACGTTCTACAAGATCACGAGTCAAATCGTCAAATTTCGCACGAGTCAAAGTCATTTCCAAGTGAAGAGGTCCAGCTTCACCAGCAGTAATGAATGGCAAGCTGATTTGTGTTGAAGTTACACCAGAGAGGTCTTTCTTAGCTTTTTCAGCTGCATCTTTCAAACGTTGCATTGCCATCTTGTCAGTAGACAAGTCAATACCGTTTTCTTTCTTGAATTCTGCTACCAAGTGGTCGATGATTTTTTGGTCAAAGTCGTCACCACCAAGTTTGTTGTCCCCTGCAGTTGACAATACATCGAAGACACCGTCACCCAATTCAAGGATAGAAACGTCGAATGTACCACCACCAAGGTCAAATACCAAGATTTTTTCTTCTTTGTCAGTCTTGTCCAAACCGTAAGCAAGGGCTGCTGCTGTTGGTTCGTTGACGATACGTTCTACTTCAAGACCAGCAATTTTACCAGCGTCTTTTGTTGCTTGACGTTGAGCATCGTTAAAGTAAGCTGGAACTGTGATAACTGCTTTAGTAACTTTTTCACCAAGGTAATCTTCAGCGTAGCCTTTCAAGTATTGAAGAATCATAGCTGAAATTTCTTGTGGAGTGTATTCTTTTCCGTTAGCAGAAACTTTTTCAGAAGTTCCCATCTTAGATTTGATAGAGATAACTGTATCTGGATTTGTTACTGCTTGGCGTTTTGCAGCGTCACCAACGATAATTTCTCCGTTTTTGAATGAGACTACAGATGGAGTTGTGCGGTTTCCTTCTGGGTTTGCGATGATTTTGCTTTCAGTTCCTTCAAGAACTGCTACTGCTGAGTTTGTTGTACCTAAGTCAATACCGATAATTTTAGACATGTGTTTTTCTCCTTAAATTTATCTTCTTTTTTTCTTTTTGATACTCTTCTTAAGTGGCGGCGCCGTCAGAGCTTGACTTCGTTAATCTCTTTGACTAAACTTTGAGCCTAAGGTCTCAAAGTTTGCGCAAATAGCGCCACGGCGAAGAGTATCGTCTTTGGTTCGCTTCGCTCACTATTGCAAAGCTGAACTACTTTTTTATCTTTCTTCATAGTTTATTGTCGTTTCGGACAAGATTCCTATTATGTTACAACACGAGGAGTCGAAATCGATATTATTTCGACGACGAGTTGCTTTTGCTACTGTCAGAATTGCTTAATCGAACACGCCCTAAGCTCTGGGTAAAAAAGATAGATTTTCTTGTGTTCATCGAACACTTCGTCAATCTCCTATTTTTACTGTGAGCTTTCTACGGGCTTTGTATCTTAGTTATACACCACCACCATAGCTGGACGTAGGATGCGGTCATGGAGTTTGTAGCCTTTTTGGAAGACTTGGGCGATAGTGTCTGCTGGGTGTTCATCATCTGATGGGAGAGTTTGGATGGCCATATGGTAGTTATGGTCAAATTCGCCGTCAGCTGCGATTTCTTCGATCCCCTCTTCTTTTAAAGCGTGAATCAAACTTTCTTGCACCATCTCCAATCCTTTTTTGACATCGTCTGTCAATCCTTCAACTGCGAGTGCACGCTCAAGATTGTCGAGCGATGGTAAGATTGCTTTTGCCAAGTCCTGGCTACGATAACGTTGCAAATTTTGACGCTCTTCATTGGCACGGCGTTGGATATTTTGCATTTCTGCATGAGCGCGAAGGTATTTATTTTCGAACTCATCCGCACGTTCATTTGCCAAGTCCAACTCAGACTTCTCAGGAGTTGTTTCTTCTACCGTTTCCACAACTTCCTCTTCTTGAACTTCTTCTACTTCTTCATTTTTTATATCTTGGGCCATTTTCGCCTCCTTTAATGATTTCAATCTTAATGTACTTCGTAATGATTACTGCTGAGGTAGCGGTAAAAATCTGTCAACTTCATAGTCAAAACACGGTTGACTACGTTGACTTGGTTGATTAGTTGTTGGTAATCCAGATTGACTGGACCGATAATGGCTAGAATTCCAACTCCCCGATAAGGAATGAGGAACTTACTACTAATCACCGCTAGGTCTGCTAGACAGGACTCTTGACTGTCTGCAATACGGACATTTTGCATCTGATCCTCATGCAGCCCCTCACGAATCTCCAGAGCCACCTTTTGCGGTTGGTCAAAGAACTGATAGGCTGCTAGATTGGCAAAATTCAAGAGATTGACCTTGCCCGCCACCACAATGTTTTCGTTGAACATTTCCTTAAAGATATGTTCAAAGAGATCGATAACATTGTCCGTTGTTGTAAAGTAACGCTGGATAATCTGCGGAATCTCCGTCCGAATCTTGTAGTGAATATCTAGAACGGTGTGGCCGAGGAAACGTTCCTGAATGATACTCTTCAGTTTCAGCAAATCCTCCTGCAAGAAGTTCCTTGGAATCAGAAACTGACTAGTAACCGTTCGAGACTCGTCTAGGGTGAATACTGCCAAGGCTGTATGTTGCCCCAAAACAACGATATCAAAGGCTGTCAACCGTTGCCTGCTCGGCTCAACATCCAGTGCTACTACCGTACAGCCACTCAAGTCTGTCAGTAGATTAGCAGCCTCTTGCAGAATATCCTCCAATTTGAAAAATTCCTGATCAAAGGCTTTGACAATCTCGTAAACCTCATTTTCAGCCAGTCGGTCAAAATCCAGTGAGTGTTTCACATAGTACTGAAAACCAGCAACACTTGGCATCCGACCACTTGAAGTATGAGCCTTCTCAAGCAAACCTTGCTTTTCTAGAGCCGCCATGTCATTACGAATGGTTGCACTGCTAGAGTTAATAGACTCTTGCAAGGCTTTGGATCCGACAGGTTCGTGCGTTTTGGTAAAGATGTCAATAATCAGATTTAAAATATCCTGCTGACGCTCTGTAACCACCTCATCACTCCTCTCTGTCTGATCGATTAGCACTCGATACGCTCAAGTGCTAACTTATGATTCTATTATACACCCTTAAAAGAGAATGTCAAGATAAAAACTCAAAAAATTAGCACTCTTTTATCAAGAGTGCTAAAAATCAGTCTGAAGACCTAGAACCCTACCTTCCATCTACTTGGTATTTCCTTTTAAGTCTGAAAAAACCATGGATTAGATAAGAAATCAGAAAAGCATATAAAACAAAAATAATAAAGAAAGACATGGAAAGATCTTCTCTAAACGAACTCATACAAACAACAAGACCACCTAAGAAAGTCGCTGTACAGGAACGAAGTCTATATCGCATAACTTCCCATCTGAGCCCCTTACTCATATAGACTTGATCCTCTGGAAGTAAATCAGAAGACGATTTACGAAGAATCGAACAAAAACCAGCTCCTATCAATTCCCAACCGCTATCTCTAAAATCTTGCAGTTCATGCTTATGCTTTTTAAGAAACCTAGAATCATAGATACGGTAGATGATATCGTCTGGCTGACATTTGTCAAAATAGAACAAACCAAAACGACTCGTTCTATAGCTCCAACCTTTCAAATGCATCTCATGTAAATATTCTTCTTCCTTGTCCAAATCAACAATGGTGAAAATCCGAAATTGCTTTTTATTTATCATGACTTTCCCTCCAATTTTGAGCATACCTACCCTATCATAAATCTGATAATTTCTTCTTTTTATGCCATAACTTCCAGCCAATATAAGAAACTATTAACAAAAGGATCAAAGATAAGAAAATATCTAGCCCGACTGCAAGTAAACTCCATAGACCATACGCATTACTTCTATTGAGCAATTTAAGTAAGAATGGTATATGTATGGCTAGCAAAAGTAAAACAGGTACTAATCGCAGTCTTAAAATGCGATTAACCATAGCTAACTTCCCAGCAGCGTCATTATAGATTTCAAACTCTGCATTCGATTCAATTTCAGAATGTGCTTTTCTAAAATAGGAAAAACTATTAAAGTCTGTAATATGCTCCCAGCCACAGTCTTTAAACAGTTGTAAATAGGAGGCTCTCTCTGATTTTTCCATTGGGTAAAAATCCAACTGATAAGACACTTGCTCAGGGTGACACTTTTCAAAGGTATACTTAACTGCAAACAATAAGATAGAATAGCTTACTTTCCTAAGTTTCCAGCCCTTAGCATGCATTTCTCTAAAGTATAGAGCCTCCCTCTCATAATCCGCAATTGTAAAAATTCGATAAACAATTTTCTTTTCCATCATCCTTCCTCCCGACTGTTTCTATAGAGCCGTTCAATACGCTTCAATTCAATATCTAAGACTTTTCGCCCCAAATCTGTGATCTGATAGATTTTACGTTTTTCTTCTTCTCGGACAAAGAAAATCAAGCCATCCTTTTCCATCTTTGACAAAGTTCCATACATAGTTCCAGGACTAATCGAAACTTGCAAATCTGTCATCTCCTTGACCTTTTGCGTAATACTATAACCATGACCTTCCTTTTGCAGACAGAACAAGATATAAAAGCCCGTTTCCGTCATCGGAAGATAAACTCTACGAATCTTATCAGTTAATTCCATTTATAACCACCTCCTATTCAGTTCGATATATCGCACTTCGTTATATAAAATATATCACACCTCGATACAAAACACAAGAAAAAAGATCACCCTCAGGCAATCTTTCTTCTATATTAGTATTAGTAAAGGTCTAAATAATTATCAATTTCCCATTGTGAAACGAAGGTTGCATAACTTGCCCATTCGATTCGCTTGGCTTCAAGGAAACTAGTATAGATATGTTCTCCAAGAGCCGCTCTGACAACTTCATCTTCTGTCAAAGCCTTCAAAGCGTTGTGAAGGGTTGATGGAAGGTCTGTAATACCAGCTTCCTTGCGCTCTTCTGCTGTCATGATGTAGATATTTTCTTCGATAGGAGCTGGTGCTTCGATTTTATTTTCAATACCATGCAAACCAACTTCCAAAAGAACAGCCATAGCGATGTAAGGGTTTGCCATTGGATCCACTGAACGCAACTCAAGACGAGTTCCCATACCACGTGAAGCAGGCACGCGCACAAGTGGCGAACGGTTACGACCAGCCCAAGCAATGTAAACAGGCGCTTCATAACCTGGAACCAAACGTTTGTATGAGTTAACCGTTGGATTCATGATAGCAGTATAGTTGTAAGCATGTTTGATCAAACCGCCAAGGAAATGGTAGGCCGTTTCTGACAACTGCATTCCTTTTGGATCATTGGGATCAAAGAAGGCATTATTTCCTTCTGCATCAAACAAGGACATATTACAGTGCATACCTGATCCAGCAATACCAAATTTTGGTTTAGCCATAAAGGTTGCGTAAAGCCCATGTTTGCGAGCAATGGTTTTAACAACAAGTTTAAAGATTTGAATCTTATCACAAGCACGGAGAACTTCATCGTACTTGAAGTCAATTTCATGTTGTCCAACCGCAACCTCGTGGTGACTCGCTTCTACTTCAAATCCCATTTTGGTCAAGACATTGACAATCTCACGACGTGTATTGTCCGCAAGGTCAGTAGGCGCCAAATCAAAGTAGCCACCCTTGTCATTCACTTCAAGTGTTGGATCTCCATTTTCATCCAATTTAAATAGGAAGAATTCTGGCTCCGGTCCAAGGTTGAATGATTTGAATCCCACTTCTTCCATGTGACGAAGAGCACGTTTGAGATTACCACGAGGGTCACCTGCAAATGGTTCACCTTCTGTTGTATAGACATCACAGATCAAACCTGCAACACTTCCATTTTCATCTCCCCAAGGGAAGACTGTCCATGTATCCAAGTCAGGGTACAAGTACATATCCGACTCATTGATACGTACAAAACCTTCGATTGAAGATCCATCAAACATAGCCTTGTTTGACAAGACTTTATCTAACTGTTCATCTGTAGCAGGAATTTCGACGTTTTTCATGGTTCCCAAAATATCTGAGAACATGAGACGAATAAAGGTAACATTTTTTTCCTTGACTTCACGACGAATATCTGCAGCTGTGATTGGCATGAGTTTTCTCCTTAATGTATGACTACTTGCGGTTGCCTAACCGCGACCAAAAGGTGACTGTACTGAAGCAAAGCGACCCTGTTGGAGGAGTTCATTATGAAGTGCACGACGCACCTCAGTCTGACTCACCGCTTTCTTGGATTTCGCTTCACGTTCAGCATATTTTTTCTTAATGGCAGCGATATTATAACCTTCAGAGATATAATCTTTGATTTCAAGCAGACGATCCATGTCATTCAAGGAATACATGCGACGGTTCCCTTCGTTTCGATCAGGCTTAATCAACTCTTGATCTTCATAATAACGAATCTGACGCGCCGATAGATCGGTCAACTTCATAACACTGCCGATAGGAAAAACAGCCATATTTCGGCGAAATTCTTTTTCCTTCATTTACAATTTCCTTCTTTCTGTCTATTATAGTCTAAAAAAAGACAAACGTCAATTGATAATGTTATAAAATGTAACATTATTTTTCTTTTTTCTCTAAAAAGAGCCTAATACGTTCAATATCGTAATTTACGAGAATTGCGACAAAAACTCCCATGAAAGTTTCTGATACACGCGCAAATACGTACAAAATTGTTTCACCACTCGGAATCGATAGGGTAATGATTAACATAGCAGCTACACCACCAATAACCCCTGCTTTGTTATTCATGGCTACATTTGTCATAATGGTTAACATGGTGCAAATCGGAACAACAACTAAGGTTACCCAAAAAGCTTCGTGGAAAAAGGTATTTAATAAGAAGAAGACTAGGGCATAGAGGCCACCGATACTATTTCCTAGAATACGCGAAGTCCCAAAATGGACACTCTTATCAAAACTCTCTCTCAGGCTAAAAACGGCTGTCAAAGCACCAATTTGAAGACCTTTCCAACCAAAAAAGCCAAAAATCAAGAGAACTAGAAAAACAGCAATACCTGTTTTAAAGGTTCGCATACCAAGTTTGAACTGGGATTTATCGAATTTATATTTTTTAAAATAACTCATAATCTCAACTTTCTATTTCCATTTTATCATAAATCGGTGATTTTTATGAGTAATAGTTGAGAGGAAGCGTTTTTATTTTAAGCAAAAGAAAAGAGGAACTTTCATCCCTCTCTTCTTTGACTTGTTTATAAAATCTTATTTTTCTGTCAAGGCTGCAAGTCCTGGAAGAACTTTACCTTCAAGAAGTTCCATTGATGCTCCACCACCGCGTCACAAATACCTACACTAACACAAAAAGGTGACATAGCCACCTTTTTGTTAACGTTTCAGTTTTGTTCCTTTTTCTACAAAATCAGGATTTTGTAGAGACTAACGGGCTGAAATTATTTTTCTGTAAGTGCAGCCAAACCTGGCAATACTTTACCTTCGAGAAGTTCCATTGAAGCACCTCCGCCCGTACTAATCCATGAGAACTTATCTGCACGGCCAAGGTTAATCGCTGCGGCAGCTGAGTCACCACCACCGATGATTGATTTAACGCCTGGTTGTTTCACGATAGCGTCCATCACACCGATTGTTCCAGCTTGGAAGTCTGGGTTTTCAAATACACCCATAGGTCCGTTCCATACAACTGTTTTGGCACCAGTCAAAGCTTCGTCAAATTTAGCGATAGATTTTGGACCGATGTCAAGACCAAGGAAGCCTTCAGAAACTGCTTCACCTTCAGTGTCACGCACTTCAGTGTAACCAGCAAATGCGTTAGCTTCTTTTGAGTCAACTGGCAAGATCAATTTACCGTTTGCTTTTTCAAGAAGAGCTTTCGCAACATCCAATTTGTCTTCTTCTACAAGTGAGTTACCGATTTCGATACCTTGTGCTTTGTAGAATGTGTAAGTCATACCACCACCGATAAGGACTTTATCAGCTTTTTCAAGCAAGTTTTCGATAACACCGATCTTGTCTGAAACTTTTGAACCACCAAGGATAGCCACAAATGGACGTTCTGGAGCTTCAACTGCTTCTTGGATGTAGGCAATTTCGTTTTCAAGAAGGAAACCAGCAACTGCTTTTTCAACGTTTGCTGAGATACCAACGTTAGATGCGTGTGCACGGTGAGCTGTACCGAATGCATCGTTTACGAAGATACCATCTCCAAGTGATGCCCAGTATTTACCAAGTTCAGAATCGTTTTTAGATTCTTTTTTGCCGTCAACATCTTCGTAACGAGTGTTTTCAACCAAGAGAACTTGTCCATCTTCAAGAGCGTTGATAGCTGCTTCCAATTCAGCACCACGAGTGACACCTGGAAGGAAAGCAACTTCTTGACCCAATTTAGCTGCCAAGTCAGCAGCTACAGGAGCAAGTGATTTACCAGCTTTGTCTGTTTCTTCTTTTACACGACCAAGGTGAGAGAAGAGGATAGCACGTCCACCTTGTTCAAGGATGTACTTGATAGTTGGAAGAGCTGCAGTGATACGATTGTCGTTGGTAATCACGCCATCTTTTACAGGTACGTTGAAGTCAACACGAACGAGAACTTTTTTCCCTTTCAATTCAACGTCTTTAACAGTCAATTTTGCCATGTTACAAAAACCCCTTTAATTATTTTATTCGAAACTATTATATCACACTTTGGAAATATAAGGAAAGATTTCACAAGATTTTTCGATATTTAATCTTTGTGGCATGCTAGAGTATATTATTTTTGCTTTTTCTAACGAATTTTCTTTCTAAAATCTTAGCTTAACACTTGTTAGATTTACTTTTATCCTTTAAAATAGAATAGGAGAAATTCCGTTATTATTTTTCGGAGGAAAAAGAAATGTCCATTAATTGGCAGGAAATTTTATTTCACTTTTTAGGTGGTCTGGGACTATTCTTATATAGTATCAAGACCATGGGAGACGGTTTGCAACAAGCTGCTGGAGATCGCCTTCGTTTTTACATTGACAAGTACACTAGCAATCCGTTCTTCGGTGTGCTAGTTGGTATCGGTATGACGGCGCTAATTCAGTCAAGTTCTGGGGTCACAGTCATTACAGTGGGGCTAGTCAGCGCAGGACTTTTGACCTTGCGTCAAGCTATCGGTATTGTCATGGGTGCCAATATTGGAACTACCGTTACATCCTTTATCATCGGTTTTAAGCTAGGAGATTACGCCTTACCAATGCTTTTCATCGGAGCGATTTGTCTCTTCTTCACCAAGAATCGCTCTATCAATAACATCGGACGTATCATTTTTGGTGTAGGTGGTATCTTCTTCGCTCTCAATCTTATGAGCGGTGCAATGGAACCTCTAAAAGACCTGCAAGTCTTTAGAGACTATATGGTTGAACTAAGTAAGAGTCCTATTCTAGGTGTCTTTGTCGGAACTGGACTAACCCTACTCATTCAAGCTTCTTCCGCAACTATCGGTATCCTACAGAATCTTTACGCAAGTGGTTTGATTGATCTACAAGGTGCCCTACCAGTCTTGTTTGGTGATAATATCGGAACGACCATTACAGCTATTATTGCTTCTCTTGGAGCCAATATCGCTGCCAAACGTGTTGCTGGTGCCCATGTCGCCTTTAACGTGATTGGTACGGTTATCTGTATTGTCTTCCTTGTACCTTTCACTGGCTTGATTCAATGGTTTGAATCTACACTCAATCTGGCTCCAGAAATGACTATTGCCTTCGCCCACGGAACCTTTAATATCACAAATACTATTATCCAATTTCCATTCATCGGAGCCTTGGCCTACTTTGTAACCAAGCTCATCCCTGGTGAAGATGAAGTTGTCAAGTACGAGCCACTTTATCTTGATGAGCATTTGATTAAACAAGCTCCATCAATCGCTCTCGGAAATGCCAAAAAAGAACTCCTTCACTTGGGAAATTATGCTTCTAAAGCCTTTGACCTTTCATACAACTACATCATTGACCTCAATGAAAAGGTTGCTGAAAAAGGCCACAAGACAGAAGAAGCCATCAATACCATTGATGAAAAATTGACTCGCTATCTTATTACTCTTTCAAGCGAAGCTCTTAGCCAGAAAGAAAGTGAAGTGCTCACCAACATCCTGGATTCATCCCGTGATTTGGAACGGATTGGGGATCACGCTGAAGCACTAATCAATCTGACTGACTACCTTCAACGTAAAAATGTCGAGTTCTCTGAAGCTGCTTTACAGGAATTGGCTGATATCTATCAAAAAACCACTGGCTTTATCAAGGATGCCCTTGATAGCGTGGAAAACAATGATATTGAAAAAGCTCAAAGTCTGATTGAACGCCATAAAGAAATCAACAATATGGAACGTGTTCTCAGAAAGACCCATATCAAACGCCTCAACAAGGGCGAGTGTTCAACACAAGCTGGGGTCAACTTTATCGACATCATTTCCCACTACACTCGTGTGTCTGATCACGCTATGAATCTAGCTGAAAAGGTCATCGCTGAACAAATCTAAGAACCAAGAAGCTATCCTAAATGGGATGGCTTTTTCTTCTCCTAATCAAGAATTGCTCTTCTACCATATAGAAAAATGCTTTGATTCACAATGGAATCAAAGCATTTTAAAGAGCTCCCCGTACATAAGCGCAGAAGCTGCAGTTCCCCTGTACTTGGCTTCTTCTCTTTTGATAAAGCGAGCCAAGTTGAGCAACTCAGGTGCCGGATGTTTGGGATTTAGGAGCAATTCACGATTGACCAGGCCTGAGAGACGAACTGCCAGCAATTGCTCATTTGTAGTAGGCAGTTTTTTAGCAGTCTCTAGGAGAGCAGCAACTAAATCTTCACTCAAATCATGTCGAGCATGATTGTAAAGATCTTTCACAAGGCTTTCTAGGTTTGGTTCTACCATCCCTACCACCTCCCTTATGGTTTAATAATTTTTAATCAAATCAACTGTTGAACGATCCAATTTCTTCACCAAGGCTTGTAAGAAAGCTTGAGCTTCTAGGAAGTCATCCATAGCATAGAGGGTTTGGTGAGAGTGGATATAACGAGCGCAGACACCGATAGTTGTAGATGGGACACCACCATTTTTCAGATGAGCTGCGCCAGCGTCTGTTCCGCCTTTACCACAGTAGTATTGATACTTGATTCCAGCTTCTTCAGCAGTTGTCAAAAGGAAATCCTTCATACCTGGGAGAAGCAAGTGACCTGGATCATAGAAACGAATCAAGGTTCCATCTCCAATCTTACCTTGACCACCGTAGACATCACCAGCTGGTGAACAGTCAACTGCGAGGAAGACTTCTGGGTCAAACTTAGTTGTAGATGTATGAGCACCACGAAGACCAACCTCTTCTTGGACGTTAGAGCCAAGATAGAGTTCATTCCCGAGTTTTTGACCTGACAGAGCTTCCGCCAACTCGCTAACCATAAGAACACCGTAGCGGTTGTCCCAAGCTTTTGAGATGATATTTTTTTCATTGGCTGTCAAGATTGCAGAACTATCTGGAACAATGGTGTCGCCAGGACGGATGCCAAAGCTTTCTGCCTCAGCCTTATCCGCAAAACCACCATCAAAGACGATATCTGCAATAGCAGGCATGGTTGGTCCGCCCTTACCACGAGTCAAATGTGGCGGAACAGATCCTGAAATCACAGGAATTTCATGACCATCACGAGTCAAGAGTTTGAAACGTTGGCTGCTAACCACCATGGGGTTCCAGCCACCGATTTCTACGACACGGAAGGTACCGTCTGGCTTAATCTCGCTGACCATAAAACCAACTTCGTCCATATGAGAAGCGACCAAGACGCGCGGTGCATCTGCAGCTTCTGAATGTTTAATCCCGAAAATACCACCCAAACCATCTGTCACCACTTCATCCACGTGCGGTGTCAACTTTTCACGAAGATAAGCACGGACAGGTGCTTCATGACCTGAGACCGCAGCAAGTTCTGTTACTTCTTTGATTTTTGAAAATAATGTTGTCATTTCAGTTCCTTCTTTCTTTCATCCATTTTACCACTTTTTATAGGAGAAGGATAGCGGGAAGGTGGATTTCTAAATTAGTATCTTAGTCTTACTGTATCTTAGAAAAAGCTTGTATTTTCTTGCATGTGAGGTGAAATCTAAGAACTATTCCAAGACCAATCAAACTATTAATTCCCAAACAAAAAAATAATTCAATGATATATTTTTTACATTTTCACGAAAATTACAGAAAACGGTTGACTTCGCCTTCTTATTTCTTTAAAATAGTAGAAAACTAGGAAAAGGAAAAAATCATGACCAAAACAATTCTTGTTACAGGTGGAGCTGGCTACATTGGCTCCCATACCGTTAAAGCTCTTTTAAATGCTGGCTATCAGGTACATGTTCTAGATAATCTCTCTACAGGAAATCGTTCGGCTGTAGATAGTCGTGTTAGCTTTAAACAACTGGATGTTTATGATGCTAGTGCCCTAAAAGCTTACTTGGAAGAAAACAAGATTGACGCTGTTCTGCATTGTGCGGGTGAGATTGTTGTGAGCGAAAGTATTGAAAATCCAAGTAAATACTTCACTGCCAATGTTGCTGGTATGAACCAAGTTCTCAAAGTCTTATCTGAAGTTGGCATTCAAAAAATCATGTTCTCTTCTACTGCATCCCTCTATGGTAATAACTGTATTGACAAGCCAGCAACTGAAGATACCCTGCTCGATCCTGTCAATCCTTATGCAGAGACAAAACTGATGGGCGAACGAATGATTTACTGGATGGCTAATCGCTACGACTGGAAATATGTCATTTTCCGTTACTTTAATGTTGCTGGGGCTGAAATGGATGCTTCAAACGGCCTGCGTGTGAAAAATCCAACTCACATCATTCCCAATATCAACAAAACCGCATTGGGACAAAATGATAGCCTGAAAATATTTGGAGATGACTACGATACACGTGATGGTTCATGTATTCGGGATTACATTCATGTCTTGGACCTTGCACAGGCTCATGTTAGAGGAATGAACTACCTATTTCAAGAAGACAGTTCTTCTCAAATCTTTAACTTGGGAACTGAAAAAGGCTATACCGTCAAAGAAATCTTTAAAACTGCTGAAGAATTACTGAATCAAAAAATACCACACGAAATTGTTGCTCGCCGTGCTGGTGACCCAGCCAGCGTCCTAGCAGACGCATCAAAAGCTAAAAAATATCTTGATTGGAAGGCTAGCTACTCCCTCGAAGATATTATTTTATCAGATTATCGTTGGCGTGTTAAAGAAGGCAAAAACATTTTAGAATAGGAGAACAGAGGAGAAGGTCCTGGTACTCTCTCCTTGTTTTATTCATTAAATTGTCAGAAAATTTATTGACAGATTAAAGAAATCGTGTTACAGTAATATCCGCAGGTATCTTTCGATACCAAATCTACATAAAAGGATGGGGTATGAAACTTTCTCATTATTTAATTGGCTTACTTCTACTCCTAGTCTTTCTCTCTATTAGCATTGGGACCAGTGATTTTTCTTGGGGAAAGCTTTTTGCTCTGGATCATGAAACTTGGCTCCTCTTTCAAGAGTCACGCCTTCCAAGAACGATTAGTATTCTCCTAACTGCCTCTAGTATGAGTATGGCAGGGCTCCTCATGCAAACCATCACCCAAAATCAGTTTGCTGCTCCGAGTACAGTTGGGACCACTGAAGCCGCTAAACTAGGAATGGTATTGAGCCTCTTTGTCTTTCCGTCGGCTAGTCTGACCCAAAAGATGCTCTTCGCTTTTGTTTCATCCATCGTATTTACTCTCTTCTTCCTAGCCTTTATGACCATTTTTACCGTAAAGGAAAGGTGGATGTTGCCTTTGATTGGGATCATCTATAGCGGGATTATCGGTTCTGTGACAGAAGTTATCGCCTACCGTTTCAATCTGGTTCAGAGTATGACAGCTTGGACCCAGGGCTCCTTCTCCATGATTCAGACTCATCAGTATGAATGGCTCTTTTTAGGCCTCATTATCCTGATAGCCGTTTGGAAATTATCCCAAACCTTTACCATCATGAATCTGGGCAAGGAAGCCAGTGAGAGTTTGGGGATTTCCTACTCCCTACTTGAAAAACTGGCTCTCTTTTTGGTAGCACTAACGACTAGCGTCACCATGATTACCGTGGGTGGCTTGCCTTTCCTCGGAGTTATTGTTCCCAATCTTGTTCGCAAGCACTATGGAGATAATCTAAGTCAAACCAAACTCATGGTCGCACTTGTCGGTACCAATCTGGTCCTAGCCTGCGACATCCTCTCTCGAATCTTGATTAGGCCCTATGAGCTGTCTGTCAGTCTCTTGCTAGGAATCATCGGTAGCCTCGTCTTTATCCTACTTCTCTGGAGAGGGGGACGAAAAGATGCAGTTTAAAAGTAAACATACCAAACTCTTCTGCCTTCTCATTATTCTGGCCATCGGAGCTTGTCTCCTCTATTTTTGGCCCATCGCTCACTTGTCAGCCTTTGCTTGGAAGTTGCGTTCCCAAAAGATCATCGTTTATCTCTTGGTAGCTATCGCGACTGGGATTTCGACCATTAGTTTTCAAACCTTGACGGAAAATCGTTTCCTGACGCCAAGTATTTTAGGAATCGAATCCTTCTACGTCCTACTACAAACCCTACTACTGGTTTTTGAAAGTAAGTTTCTTCAACTCGGGAAGTCTCCCATCTTAGAATTCCTAGTTTTGCTTCTGCTTCAATCCCTCTTCTTTCTTGCCTTACAAGGCTACTTGAAGACACTGATGAAACAAGACCTTGTCTTCATTTTGTTGATCTGTCTAGCCCTCGGAAGTCTCTTTCGAAATATCAGTACCTTCCTCCAAGTCCTGATGGATCCAAACGAATATGATAAACTGCAAAACAGTCTCTTTGCTTCCTTTCAACATCTTAACACTTCCATCCTAGTCATCGGCTCTTTGATTATCCTTGCTTTGACAATCTTTTTCTTTCGAAAAGCAGTCATTCTGGATGTCTTGCACCTGCAAAGAGAAACGGCTCAGATATTGGGGCTCAATGTTGAAAAAGAACAGAGAGAACTCCTCTGGGGTATCGTGCTTTTGACCTCAACGGCCACTGCCTTGGTAGGGCCTATGGCCTTCTTCGGCTTTATGCTGGCTAACCTCACCTACCTGATTGTCAAAGACTATCGGCACAAGCTACTCTTTATCGTAGCCATTCTGGTCGGATTTATCAGTTTGACCTTGGGGCAGGCCCTGATTGAACGAGTCTTTGCACTGGAAATTCGCATCAGTATGATCATCGAGAGTGTAGGTGGCTTCTTATTCTTTATCTTACTTTATAGGAGGGCGCGTCAGTGAAACTGGAAAACATTGACAAATCCATTCAAAAACAGGATATTTTGCAAGGCATTTCGCTTGAAGTCAGTCCTCAGAAACTGACAGCCTTTATCGGTCCAAATGGTGCTGGAAAATCGACTCTCCTCTCCATCATGAGCAGACTGACCAAGAAAGATCAGGGAATTCTCAGTATCAAAGGCCGTGAAATCGAAAGCTGGAATTCCCAAGAACTAGCCAAAGAACTGACTATCCTAAAGCAGAAGATCAATTACCAGGCCAAATTAACCGTTGAAGAACTGGTCAGTTTTGGACGTTTTCCCTACAGTAGAGGACGTCTGAGAGCAGAAGACTGGGAAAAAATCCAAGAAACTCTGGACTATCTGGAACTGACCAACTTAAAAGACCGCTACATCGATAGCCTGTCTGGAGGCCAGCTCCAACGGGTCTTTATCGCTATGGTACTGGCCCAGGATACAGACTTTATCTTGCTGGACGAACCACTCAACAATCTCGATATCAAGCAAAGTGTCAGTATGATGCAGATTCTCAAGCGACTGGTGGAAGAACTCGGTAAGACCATTATCATCGTTCTCCACGATATCAACATAGCCAGCCAGTATGCGGATGAAATTGTCGCCTTCAAGGACGGTCAAGTCTTTAGCAAGGGAAGGACAGATCAAATCATGCAGGCTGACCTGCTCAGTCAACTTTATGAGATTCCCATCACGCTAGCTGATATCAATGGCAAAAAGATCTGTATCTATAGCTAGTAACATAGAAGCTCAAGTTAGAGAACCTTCAATCTCTTAGTCAATAAGACCAAGAGACTCCCTAAATCGTTATCACATTTTAAAAAGGAGAAATCATGAAAACATCCCTTAAATTTTATCTCACTGCCCTAGCGGCTAGCTTCTTGCTCCTACTTGGTGCATGTAGTATAAACTCAAGCACTAGTAAGACGGAGTCAAGTAGCTCTGCTCCAACAGAGGTAACCATTAAAAGTTCACTAGGTGTAGTCACACTTTCAAAAGTCCCTGAAAAGATTGTGACCTTTGACCTCGGTGCTGCGGATACTATTCGCGCTTTAGGTTTTGAAAAGAATATCGTCGGAATGCCTACAAAAACTGTTCCGACTTATCTTAAAGACCTAGCTGGAAAAGTTAACAATGTTGGTTCTATGGTTGAGCCAGACCTAGAAGCCCTTGCTGCTCTTGAACCAGACCTAATTATCGCTTCACCACGTACCCAAAAATTCGTAGATAAGTTCAACGAAATCGCTCCGACTGTTCTCTTCCAAGCAGGCAAAGATGACTACTGGACTTCAACTAAGACCAACATTGAGTTCTTAGCAGGCGCCTTTGGTGAAACTAGTACACAGAAAGCCAAGGAAGAATTGGCTAAGCTAGACAAGAGCATCCAAGAAGTCGCTACTAAAAATGAAAGCTCTGACAAAAAAGCCCTTGCTATCCTCCTCAATGAAGGAAAAATGGCTGCCTTTGGTGCCCAATCTCGTTTCTCTTTCTTGTACCAAACCTTGAAATTCAAGCCAACTGATACAAAATTTGAAGACTCACGCCACGGACAAGAAGTCAGCTTTGAAAGTGTCAAAGAAATCAATCCTGACATCCTCTTTGTTATCAACCGTACCCTTGCCATCGGTGGTGACAACTCAAGCAACGATGGCGTCCTAGAAAATGCCCTTATCGCTGAAACACCTGCCGCTAAAAATGGTAAGATTATCCAACTAACACCAGACCTATGGTATCTAAGCGGAGGCGGACTTGAATCAACCAAACTCATGATTGAAGACGCACAAAAAGCCTTGAAATAAGCAACTTCAAACTCAACTAACATCTTTACATGATAAAACGCATCCTATCGAGATCACTCAAACCTGACAGGATGCGTTTTTATCATTTCACTAAAATACTTTTACCCAGCCTCATTTTTCTTCTTGATTCCGTTTAAGGGAAAAATGGTCTGGGACGGGGTCCTTACCTGTTTTCGACCAGGGATGGCAACGTAAAATCCGAGCCAAGCCCATCAAAACACCCTTGAAGCCATGTTTTTCAATAGCCTGAATCATATAGTTTGAGCAGGTAGGCTCAAAACGACAAGAGGGGGGAAAGGCTGGCGAGATAAACCGTTGGTAAAAGCGCACAGGCGCTATTAAGATTCGTTTCATTATTTCTTGGTTACAGCCATGGTATGTAGTTGGCTGATTTCTTTTTTATTAAGGCGACGAGATTCTCCCGGACGAAGTCCTGTCAAGTCTAGATGTCCGAAACGAGTCCGTGATAACTTATCTACTTGGAGACCGACAGCTTCAAACATCTTTTTAACCTGGTGGTTACGCCCTTCATGGATAGTCAACTGCACCACAGAGCGGTTTTTGACTGGATCCACTTTGAGAATCTCATAGACAGCCGGCTTGGTTTTCTTACCATCAATCTCAAGTCCACGGGTCAAGGGGCGGAGATTATCCTTATTGGCCACACCTTTAACACGCGCGACATAAACCTTGTCAATCTCATTACGTGGGTGAATCATCTCGTCTGTAAAATCCCCGTCATTGGTCAAAATCAAGACACCTGATGTGTCCCAGTCCAAACGACCTACAGGGTAGATACGCTCCTTCACGTTGGGCAAGAGGTCAACAACCGTCTTGCGGCCCTTGTCATCTGTCACACTGGAAATCACACCGCGTGGTTTGTTAAGCAGATAATAGACCTTTTCTTCATTGTAAATAGGTTGACCTTCAACTTCGACCTTGTCGCCGGACTTGATGGTCGTTGCTAGTTCACGTACCACTTGGCCGTTAACCGTCACCAAACCTTGCTTGATCAGCTCTTCTGCTTTTCTCCTACTGGCCACACCTGCGTGGGCAATATACTTATTGATTCTCATCTTCTTCTATCCTTTCACCAAATAATTGGCTTTCTTGGGCTTGAATCTCAAGCTCATCAATCACTGGTAATTCTTCCAAATGATTTATCCCCATGTAATCTAGGAAATAATCTGTAGTCACATAGAGCTTGGGGCGACCCAACACTTCTTTTTTCCCGTCTTCTCGTATCAAGTCAAAGGCCTGCAACTTTGCCAAAGCCCCACTCGAGTTGACACCACGAATGGCATCAATCTCTATCCGTGTGATGGGTTGCTTGTAGGCAACGATAGACAAGGTCTCAAGGGCAGCCCGAGATAAACTCTGGTTGATAGGTGCCTTAGAGTATTCCTTCAAAATCTCTGAAAACTGAGGCTTGGTCACTAATCTATAAGCGCCCCCTGTCTCAATCAGAGCCAAACTGGAATCTGGGTCCTTTTCATACTTCTGGGCTAATTTTTCTACACTCTGTTGGATGCCTGCTGGTGGCAGAGAGAGGAGTTCAGCTAACTGGCGGACCCTAATCCCATCTTCCCCCGCTACAAACAAGAGTGCTTCTATTTTTGCTAAAGTACTCATCTTTCCTCTCTATCAAGTCTAGCTTTGTGCCACTTGACTTTCTTCCTTCTTTTCCATGAGATAGATATCTCCGAAACTCTCCTCTTGCACGAGGATCAGCTCCTGGGTTTTGATTAACTCCAAAGTTGCCAAAAAGAGGGTGATGACCTCTTGGAGATTCTGGGCTTCCCTGAACAAATCCTGCAAGCGCAATTGATCTCGTCCAGCCAAGGACTCTTTCACGATGACCATCATGTCCTCAATCTTATACTCATCCCGCAAGATAGTCGTGTGATTCTGTGCAAACTCCTCTTTTTTCTTGGCTAGGATATTTGAAAAAGCCAAAAAGAGGTCAATGGTCGTCTTGTCATGCACAAGCTCCGCATCTTCGTAAATCAACTCTGTCGGCGCTTTGGAATAGTGCTGGGC
Organism: Streptococcus mitis; assembly: GCF_003942995.1. Classification (GTDB taxonomy): domain Bacteria; phylum Bacillota; class Bacilli; order Lactobacillales; family Streptococcaceae; genus Streptococcus; species Streptococcus mitis_CV. The sequence continues at coordinate 81,639 of NZ_RJOH01000003.1, forward strand.
CCGTTCTTGGTGCTTGGCTTCCAAGTGCTCCCCCAAGAGCTTGAACTTGCGGTATTCTTCGATTTGAGAGAGAAGATCCTGCTCCAGGTCATCCTCCAAGTCTGTCACTTCTGCCACCTTCGGAAGAAGCTTGCGGCTCTTGATCAGCATGAGCTGACTGGCCATGACCATGTACTCGCCCGTCACTTCCAGACGCATGGCCTGCAGGGTTGAGACATAAGCTAGATACTGTTCGATGACTTCTGTGATGGGCACATCGTAGATATCCATCTGGTACTTAGAAACCAGGTGCAAAAGCAAGTCCAGGGGCCCTTCAAAATCTTTTAATTTAATATCCATTATCTATATTTTTCTAAGGTCAGGACTGTTTTTAATCCTAATTTTTTTGCAATTTCGTACAAATCGACCTTGTTTTCTATTTGTCTTAGAATGAACTGTTCTCGTAGGGCTTGAGCTGATAAGGCTGGAAAACCTTTCTCCTTGACAAAGGATTCTAGCTGACGAAAGGCCCACTGACGAGAATAGGCTTTCCCTCTCCTTTCAAAGAGATAGGTCTGACCCATCAAGGGTTCCAATTCTGAAAGCAAGGTCGTGGGAATGGTGACAATCCTCTGTTGGAAAGCCTTCTTGATTCGCAACACCTGAAAGTCCAGATTGATGTCTGCAACCTTAAGGGCTAAAATCTCACTCGGTAAGAGCCCCATTTCTAGGATTAAGAGCGCTAGCAAGCGACCCTCTGCATAGTCACTTTCTTGCCAAAAAGAGTCTAGGTTTAACAGCTCTGGTTTTGCCGTCTTCTTTTCAGCTTGTTTGGCTAATTCCAAACGATAAAAGCTATCCACTTCTCCTTTTTGATAGAGAAAGTAGAGAAATTGGTTACAGGCCGAAATCTTTCGTTTCTGGGCGCTGATCTTTAGATTGGCTAGCTGGGCTTGGTAAATCTTGAGACTAGTCTCAGAAATCCGCTCGCCTACAATGTCTAAAAATTGCTCCAAATCATACTTATAGGACTGCTTGGAATTGACAGACAAGCCCTGCTTTTCTTCTAAAAAGGCTGAAATCCTATCTCTCATTTGCATCGAATCTCATATTCCTTACTAAAGTCATGCAAGAGGGCATTCACTGCCTTGAGGATAGACTTACGCGTGATAATCCCTTGGAAAATACCAGACGCATCCACAACCGGCAAGAAGGACTCATCTACCAGCTTGTGCAAGACCTCCGTAATGGTAAAATCAGGCGAGACGACCGCTACGTCCGTTCTCGTCATATGAACGATATCCGTATCTGCCATGATTTCTTGACTCAAGTCATGCTCCATCTGATAAGCCATAATATCTCTGAGCCCAATCGTCCCAACAAACTGTTTTTCATCTGTCACAACAGGAACACGAGTATAGGTCATCTGACTGAGCAAGAGGGTCGCGTGATCCGCATTGTGAGTATCAATCAACACAGCTAGATTTTTAGCAGGAGTCAAAAAAGTTTCTTCTTGCCCCAACAAGAAAGTCTCAAACTCCTTGGCAATCATCGGCTAAACTCCTTGGACAAGCCCGGATACACCTCATGCTCTCGTGTCAAAAAGTCCACTTTGAAATAACTGTCATCAATCTCCACACGAGCATAGAGACATTCTCTGATGGTCCCACGTGGTTGACTGATGGAACCTGGATTTAGAAAGAGGGTCTTGCCTTCCATCCAAGCATTTGGTACATGCAAGTGACCATAGAGGCAGATATCGGCCTCTTCCTCCTGAGCCCAGTAGTCCAACTTTTGAAAATTGAAATTAATGTCAAACAAGTGACCATGGGTTTGGATAATCTTGGTCGAACCAAGCTCCGTCACCAAACGTTCTGGGTAGCCGGCGTAGAAGTCCATGTTCCCTTTAACAACACGGATGCCTTCCCAAAGGGGAGAATCAGGACGCAGTTCAGAATCGCCGTTATGAAAAACGGCATCAACTTTGCCCACATAGCGATCACGGATTTCTTCCACAATCAAGCTATCGCCATGAGAATCGCTCATTACAATGATGGTTTGCTTTGCCATGATGGAAATACCTCCAAAAGTTTCTTAACGGCTAAGGCACGGTGAGATTGACTATTTTTTTCTTCAAGGGTTAATTCAGCTGAGGACTTGCCTGTCTCTCCCACGAGGAAGAGTGGGTCATAGCCGAAGCCATTTTCACCCTTAGGTTCAAAGTTAATATAGCCTGGCCAGTCAGCTTCAACAACCAAACTTTCCTTGTTTGGACTGGCCACGACTAGGGTTGTATGGAATTGAGCCGAGCGGTCCTTGAGTTCAAAGACCATGGCCAATTCGTGCAAGAGTTTGGCATTGTTTTCACGGTCAGTAGCTCCCACACCTGCGAAACGAGCTGACCAGACACCTGGCAAGCCACCAAGGACATCGACTTTGAGACCTGAGTCATCTGCCAAAACCATCTTGCCCGTTAATTGAGAAATGGTTTCTGCCTTGAGACGGGCATTTTCTTCGAAGGTCATGCCTGTTTCAGCTACTTCAGGCAGGTCAGGATAGTCATTGAGATTTTCCACATCGTAGCCTAACTTATCAAAGATAGCTCGGAACTCTTTGGTCTTGCCTTCGTTTCGAGTCGCAATCAATAAGGTTTCTCTGACCTTGCTTGTCTCAAAGAAATCATGAACATTGACCCCTTCTTTAGGCAATGCTACATGCAGGAGTTGCCCATTTTCAATCAAAAGAAAAGCTCCCTGACGTTGGATGACTTCCAGATTTCGTCCCATTTCTTGGTTGAGGATATCTACCACAAAAGACAATAAACGGTAGAGGGAACCATAGCGTAAAACAATCACAGAAATAGGAAAACCTTGTTCCTCATCTCGAAATCTTTGGGCAAACTCAAATAGAGGAAAATCCAAGTCTTCATCAGTCAATGTCCGGACACCACCAAAAATACTATATGAGCCGACATACCAGTCCTGGTCATCCTTATATTCATAAATTTTATTTGTCATAATTCTACATGCTCCACATAAATCTCTTTTTCCAGCCATTCTTCACCAATTTGTGCAAAACTTTGGCTGCTGGCTGTTGTGTAAAAACGGTGATGGAGTGGTCCGGCATCGCGACCACGATTGATTTCAAAATAATTAAGTAAGACTGAGATATCCCGTACGCACTCTGCCCCACTATCGATGAGCTGAACCTTGGGTCCCATGACATTTTGAATAATGGGTCTGAGGAGTGGATAATGGGTACAACCCAAAATCAGGCTATCCACCTTTCCAACCAAGGGACGTAGGGTTTCATAAACTACTTTCTTAGTGACACTGGTTGACAGAGCCCCAGACTCCACCAAGGGAGCAAACTTGGGACAGGCCAAACTCTCCACCTGTAAGTCCGGATCCAGATCATTGATTTTCTGTCGGTAGATGTCAGATTGTACCGTCATAGGCGTTCCAATGACTCCGATTTTCCCACCTTGGCTGGACTTGATGGCTGCCGAAGCTCCTGGCAAAATTACACCTAGGACAGGAATATCTAGTTGAGCCTTGATTTCTTCCCAGACGACCGCAGTCGCTGTATTACAAGCAATGACAATCATTTTGACATCCTTGGTCAAAAGAAAGTTGACCAACTGCCAAGTATATTCACGAATTTGCTCAGCAGGACGGGGCCCGTAAGGCGCGCGTGCCGAATCTCCAATATAGACGATTTCTTCATGGGGAAGTTGGCGCATGAGCTCGCGCACAACGGTCAAGCCCCCGACACCCGAATCCAAAAAACCAATTGGTCGATTATCCATACAGTCTTCTTTCTAGTCTTTTTTCTGATTGATAGTTCATTATGATTACTTGTCTTTATGAACTGAAGAACAACTTCATCAACAACTATCTCTCTTAATCATAATCAAATATCAATAGAATGCAAGGAAAAAGTCTCATCCCTAAAACCATAGCCAACATAGTGAGAAGTCTGGAACTTTCATCCCAGACTTTTCCTTATTTATTTTTTCTTTTTATTGTTAGCAAGGGCTGCCTTTTGTTGGCGGATGATTTGGTGGTAAACTTGTTGTACCTTAGCTTCGCTTGGTTTTTGACCATTTGCACTCAAAAGAGTACGAACTGCTTCAGCATTCAAACGTGGGTTGTCAGCGAATTCTTTTTCAATTTGCTTACGAACCAAGTACATTCCTCCAAGAGCTCCTCCTAGAAAAGCTAGCACAATCAATACAATTGCTAAAAGTAAATCCATCATTTTTCTCCTGTTTCTTTTTGAGTCTCTTTCATTATACCACAAACTAGCCACCCTGACTAGTTTGTTTTACGCTTTCAGGGATGGAATAAATAGCAAAAAGAACCCTGCTTTTCTGCAAAAGAGGGCTCCTTACTGAGTTTATACTCAATGAAAATCAAAGAGTAAACTAGGACGCTAGCCGCAGGTTGCTCAAAACACTGTTTTGAGGTTGCAGATAGAGCTGACACGGTTTGAAGAGATTTTCGAAGAGTATTAATTTCATATTTCTGCCTATCCATTTATACTAATAAAAGACTGAGACACCAGATCTCAGCCTTTTTCTTTATCCCAAAACCAATTCATCACTGACCAGACTTTGACCACTATTTTTCTGGAAGAGATGCATGAGATTTTCAACCGTCAGATGCTTTTTCTCCTCTCCCTTGACATCCACCACTATCTTACCCTGATAGAGCATAATGATACGATTGCCGTACTCAATCGCATGGTTCATATCGTGGGTAATCATCAAAGTCGTCAACTGATGGTGTTCCACAATCTTTTGCGTCAAGTCCATCACCATTTGACTCGTTTTCGGATCAAGCGCCGCAGTGTGTTCATCCAAAAGCAAAAGTTTAGGTTTCACCAGAGCTGCCATGACTAGGGTCAAGGCCTGTCTTTGTCCTCCTGAAAGGTATTGGGTATCCACTTTCAAGCGATTTTCAAGGCCAATATTCAACTCTTTCAAGGCCTCTTGGAACTGGATTCTCTCCTTCTCCTTCACGCCCCAACCAAGCCCTCTCTTCTGCCCACGTCTCAAGGCAATAGCCATATTCTCCTCAATCGTCAAACGAGAAGCTGTTCCCATCTTAGGATCTTGAAAAACACGGGCAATATCCTTGGCTCTCTTTCTTACACTAAGATTTTTAATGGATTTGCCTGCCAATAAAAGGTCCCCTTCATCCACCGATAGATTGCCAGCCAAGATATTCATCAAAGTGGATTTCCCTGCTCCATTTCCACCAATCACAGAGATAAAATCTCCCTCTTCAACCTCTAAGTCTAATCCTTTGAGGACATGGTTCTCATTGACCGTCCCTGCTTCAAAGGTTTTGTGAATATTTTCAAGTGTTAACAAACTTGCCATAACTTTCTCCTCCTATTCATTTCTCAGTTTCAAACCACGAATCTTTAATCTCTTTTGCAGTTCTGGTGCAAATAACACTAAGGCTAGCAAGATTGCATTAAAGAGACGTACCAGGTTTTGATCTAGATTTGGAATTTCATAGATATTTAAAATAATCAAACGGTAAACAATGGCACCGATTCCGATAGATAACAAGCGACCTCCAATGGTCAAGTCGTGTATCAAAACTTCTGCAATAATAACTGCACTCAAACCAACAACGATGGTTCCTGTCCCAGAGGTTACGTCTGAAAATCCATCATTTTGAGCGAACAAGGAACCACACAGGGCAATCAAACCATTTGAAATCATGTAACCAACAATCTTCATGGTGTCTACATTGACCCCATTAGCCTCACTCATCGGAATATTGTCCCCAGTCGAACGCAAGACCAATCCAATCTCCGTTTTCATCAAAAGAGTCAAGACCAAACAAACAAGTAGGAGACAGGCCAAACTGAATGAGAAAACAGCTTCTTCATTTGTCAGCCCCAAGCTCGCCAATTGTTTAAAGACAGTTGAAGAATCTCCCAAGGAAAGGTTGGGCACACTGCCCATGATTTTAATATTGATTGAATAAAGCCCTGTCAAGGTCACAATCCCTGTCAAGAGAGCTGGGATTTTCATCTTGGTGTGGAGCATTCCTGATACAAGACCAGCTACCATACCTGCCAGCAAAGCAAGTAAGGTCGCAATCCAAGGATTTGTCCCTGCCTGTATCTGCGATACAACGACAGCTGCCCCCAAAGGAAAGGCTCCTTCAGCAGTCATATCCGCAATATCCAAAATACGGAAAGTCAAGTAAACTCCAATGGCCATAATCGACCACAACAAACCTTCTGATAAACTAGATAATACAAAACTCATCTTAAACCTCCCTATTCCTTGCCTTCTAACTTACTAATATCAATTCCTAGTGCATCTGCCATTTCTTGATTGGTATGCAATTCCAGTTTTTCAGGCAACTCAACTGCTATATTTTCTGGTTTCTCACCTTTTAAGACACGAATCAACATGCGGGCTGTCTGCCGTCCCAATTCTTCATAATTGGTACCGTAGTTATACAAACCACCAACCGCAATCATTTCCGTTGAGCCACCGAATACTGGAACCTTGTGTTTAATAGAAACCTGCTTAACTGTTTCCATGGTTGACGAAATGATATTGTCCGTTGGTACAAAAACCATATCCACTTCTGCCATCAAACTCTCTGCTGCCGCCTTGACATTGTTACTGTCCAAGATTGTTTTTTCAACAACGGTAAAGCCTTTTTCTTCCAGAAGTCGCTTAGCTTCATCCTTTTGGACAACTGAGTTTGGCTCGCTCTGAGTATAGAGGATTCCAATTGTTTTAGCTTTTGGCAACACTTTCTTTATCAAATTGATTTGGGTTGAGATAGCATCTGATGACTGATCACTTGTTCCAGTTACATTTCCCCCCGGATGTTCTCTTGACTCAACCAACTTGGCACTGACAGGATCTGTTACAGCTGAAAAGATAACCGGTGTCGTTTGTGTTGTATTAGCCAAGCTCTGAGCAGAAGGCGTTGCGATGGCTAGAACGACATCACTAGATTCTGCTAGTTGCTGGGAAATCGTTTTTAGATTTCTTTGTTCTCCCTGTGCATTTTGCAAATCAATCTCGATATTTTTCCCCTCAATATAGCCTTGTTTAGCTAGTTCATCTACAAACCCTTCTCTAGTAGCGTCCAAAGATTGATGAGTAATAAATTGCGAAATACCGATACGAAAAACGTCTTTTTTCTTATCTGCCTTCAACTGATGCAAACTAATCAGAGAGGTCAAGAGGATCCCCACTACCAAGAGAGGGGCTAGTAATTTTCGAACAACTTTCATAATGAAACTCCTTCTCAGAAAAGATAAAACAAAAAACCGCCTAGATACTATCTAAACGGATGCTTGAAATAATCTAACAAGTTATAACTTTGCTAGTCCATTTAGATATTCATCTATATGGACCACAATCAAAAATCTTAGCCACATAGATACAAACAAATTGCTTGAACTGTTTGCATCCATGGTGACATGTCTACAAACACTATCTAAAGTAGCTAAAGTAAAAGTTTTGATTCATCGTTACAGCTTGTTTCTTATTCATTTCTTTTTCTGCTTTCTTTTTTGATGTTTCCTATCTTACCACCTTTTTCATCACCTGTCAAGAATATTTCAGAATTTTTTAAAATTTTTCGAAAATTCTTTCAGGTAGCTTTCAAAGACTTTCAAATCAGTCCAACAAAAAAAGGTTTATAATTTCCATAAAAGTTGACATGGAAATTATAAAACCATTATTAGTTTAACCCTTGTTGATAACGTGCCAATTCGGCTTGGTTAGCCCAAACATAGTGACCTGGACGGATTTCTACCATAGATGGCTTATCTGTCTCATAATCATGTTGATCTGGATCATATACTTTCAAGACCTTCTTGCGTTCCAAGATTGGATCTGGGATAGGTACCGCTGAAAGCAAAGCCTGAGTATATGGATGAATTGGATTGTTAAACAATTCTTCTGTTTCTGCAACCTCTACAATAACACCCTTGTAAATAACCGCGATACGATCTGAAATAAAACGAACAACCGACAAGTCATGGGCGATAAAGAGATAGGTCAAGCCAAGTTCTTTTTGGAATTTTTTGAGCAAGTTTAAGACTTGAGCACGAACAGAAACGTCCAAGGCTGAAATGGGCTCATCCGCAATAACAAAGTCTGGTTGCATAACCAAGGCACGGGCAATACCGATACGTTGACGTTGACCACCTGAGAATTCATGAGGGTAACGAGTCAAGTGCTCAGCAAGAAGACCTACTTCACGGATAATATTTTGAACTTTCTCTTTACGTTCTTCTTCATCCTTGAACAGATGATGATTGTAAAGACCTTCAGAAATAATATAATCAACAGTAGCACGTTCATTCAAACTTGCTGCAGGGTCTTGGAAAATCATCTGGATTCGACGAATCAATTCCGCAGCTTGTTCACGCGATTTCTTACCATTAATCTTTTGACCATCAAAAATGATATCACCATTACTTGTATCATTTAGACCAATGATGGCACGACCAATAGTTGTTTTCCCACTACCTGACTCACCTACAAGCGAGAAAGTTTCTCCCTTGTTGATAAAGAAGTTAGCATTTTTAACCGCGACAAACTTCTTACTTCCTTCACCGAAGGAAATTTCTAAATCTTTGATTTCTACTAATTTTTCAGACATTTCCTTCCTCCTAGTCAGCCAGATGGGCAAATCCCATTTTTTCACGAATCTTATCATGGAGATTTGCAATCACAGCTGGTTTTTCTACTTTCGGAGCATCCTCATGAAGTAGCCAAGTTTTAGCCCAATGTGTCTCTGATACTGAGAATTGAGGAGCTTTTTGTTCAAAGTCAATCTGCATTGCATAGTCAGAACGCAAGGCAAAGGCATCCCCTTTCAGGTCAGTATAAAGTGACGGAGGTGTTCCTGGGATTGAGTAAAGATCCCCTTTATCATCAGCAAGCTGAGGCAAGCTAGACAAGAGACTCCATGTATATGGATGGCGAGGGTCATAGAAGACTTCCTCAACAGTTCCATACTCAACGATTTCTCCCGCATACATAACTGCTACCTTATCCGCAATACTTGCTACCACACCAAGGTCATGGGTGATAAAGATTGTTGTGAAATGGTACTCGTTTTGTAAAGATTTTAGCAAATCAATAATCTGAGCTTGGATGGTCACATCCAAGGCTGTCGTTGGCTCATCACAGATCAAGACATCAGGTCGGCAGGCAAGGGCAATAGCAATAACGATACGTTGACGCATTCCTCCAGAATATTGGAATGGGTATTCATCAAAACGTCTATCTGCGTCTGGAATCCCAACCTTATTCATGTAGTCAATCGCCAATTCTTTCGCTTCTTTAGCTGTTTTTCCTTGGTGTTTTACAATAACTTCTGTAATCTGACTACCAATTGTTTTAATTGGGTCCAAACTAGTCATTGGATCTTGGAAGATAGTCGCAATCTTAGCCCCACGAATTTGTTCCCAATCTTTATGAGAAGATAAAGCTGTCAAATCTTGACCACGGTAGTCAATACTACCTTGGGCAATGCGACCATTTTCTTCAAGCATACCTGTGAAAGTCTTTGTCAAAACAGATTTTCCTGATCCTGACTCACCTACCAAGGCTAATACTTCTCCTTCAACTAGTTCAAGGGAAACGCCGCGAATGGCTGTCAATACTTTGTCACGAACGTCAAATTCCACGACAATATCGCGAGCAGTCAAAATTACATTTTTTTCTTTTGTCATTTCTACTCCTATCTATGTGTACGTGGATCACTAGCATCCGCTAAGTTTTGACCAACTACGAAAAGGGACAAGGATACCAAGACAAGAGTTGTCAATGGAATCCAGAACAAGTAAGCATTAGTTGTTACGTTTTGTGAATAATCTGAAATCAAACGCCCCAAACTTGGCACGGTAATCGGTAATCCAAGACCGAAGAATGACAAGAAGGCTTCGTATGAGATAAAGCTTGGAAGCATTTGAGTCATGGTTGTCACAATAACAGATACCAATTGTGGCATAATGTTTTTGGCAACAATCTTCAAGGTTGGTGTTCCCAAAGTACGTGACGCCAAGTTGTATTCCAAATCACGGTAACGCAAGATTTGCACACGAATCATGAAGGCAATCCCAATCCATGTTGTTACACTCATGGCAAAAATCAGATTCCAGAATCCAGCTCCGATTGAGTAAGTCAAGACAATGACAATCAAAAGAGATGGGATGTTTGAGATGACGTTATAAACTTCCATCATCACGCGGTCAACTGATTTTGAAATTCCCCAAATACCACCGACAAAAACACCGATAACCAAGTTAATTACTGTCGCAATCACAGAAATGAGGATAGAGTTACGAGCTCCGAACCAGACACCGTCAAAAAGAGATTTACCGTTACTGTCTGTACCGAACCAATGCTCAGCATTTGGCTTGATATAACGAGCACTAAAGTCGTTTACCTTGCTGACATCATTAAAATCAAACTTAGAAAACATTGGGTAGATGAAACTCATCAAAATGATAGCTACCAAGATTCCCAACATGACTACAGTTGATTTTTTCTTCATAAATTGTCTAAACACTGAACCCCAGTATGAATAAGCTGGCGCATCAATGGCTTCAGAGGCAAAATCGTCACGTTTTACGAACTGAAATTTTTCTTTATCGATTGTAGACATTATTTGCCTCCTTTCTCAGTCAATTTAATACGTGGGTCAATAATAGTCATCCAAATATCTCCCAAAAGAAGTGAAAAGATAGAAATACATGTAAAGATGAAGACAAGACCAACGACCATAGAGTTATTAGATGCTTTTACAGAGTCAATCAACATTTTACCCATACCTGGGAAGGCGAAGACTGTTTCAGTAAGGGTTGCACCACCGATAACCCCGATAACAGCACCAGGAATTCCTGAAACTAGCGGAACCATGGCATTTTTAAAGATGTGTTTGTTTGAAATTTCTTTTTCAGACAAACCTTTTGCACGAGCAAAACGAACAAAGTCCTGTGATTGCAAGTCAATCATGTAACGACGAATCCAAATAGCTGTACCAGGAGCACCCAATAAACCAAGGATAACTGCTGGTAAAACATACGAACGCCAATCTCCAGCACCCAAAATAGGGAATGAATCTGGAAGACCAATTGATGATCCAATCAAACGAACAATGTAAACCAAAGCAATGGTTGGAAGGGCCATCAAGAAGGTCAAAAACCCTGTTGAGAAGCTATCAATCCAAGTATTCTTGAAGCGAGCCATAGCTGAACCAAGTGGCACGGCAATCGCATAAGAAATCACCAAACCGATCAATCCAACAACAGCAGAGCTGGCAATCATTGAAGGATATTGGTAGTTACTTTCTGTAGCTGTATAAGGATCATCTTTTCCGTAGTTTGCTACTTCACGAGAATCAGCCTGACTAGGTGATTTATAGGTTCTTGAGTAAATATTTACAGAAGAAGTTTTCTTACCTGTTGGGAACTGAACTTGAGATGTTTTTGTTTGTCCTTGTCCTTGAGTAATAACCTGTAAAACAGGGCTATTAGCATAGGTTGGATAAGAGTCACCTAAATTGATGTTCACAAAGTTTTGATGCACAAATGGGAACTGACTGTTGAAGTACAAGAGATATTTGTGTTTAGTACCTGAACCGACCAATGACCATCCGATAGCTGGATCGTTTTCAAAACGAAGATAACGTTTCAAGTCTGGATTTTCAGGGTCTTGAATTTTATTTGTATGGTCAATATCAATCAAGTTAGCATAGAAGTGAAAAACACGTTCAAAAATTGGGATTTCACGAGTAGCGTAGAATTGGCCACTTTCAGTAAATTCTCCCAAGGTCCAACCATGACCGATTTGTTTGATGTATTTTTCATAGATAGCCTTGTTGGTGTCATTAGCTTCAACTGTTACAGAGGCATCCATCTGGCTGGCTTTTTCTTGCAATTCCTTGGTATCGTAGTACTCGATATAGCCCATACGCTCATAAACAGTGTTCTCATAGTTATCACGCTTATCAGCAGTTGTCGCAATCTTGTTATAGTTGGTATCCTGTTTGAAAATCAATTTTCGAGGAACCATTGTATAGATAATCGTGTAAGTCAAGGTTGTTACTAAGAAGATAGAAACCAATGACCGCAAGACACGCATAAAAATATATTTCTTCATATCGTTTCCTTTTTAAATCCCAAAAGAACCTTCTCCTCATGGAGAGAAAGTTCCCTTGAGAGTTATTTATTTAACGTGTTTAGTCAATTCTTTTTGAACTTTTTCGTTTGATTCTTTTTTCTCTTTAATCCATTTCTCACGAGCTTGTTCATAATCAGCCTTTGTTACAACTTTGTCTTGTAACTGAATATATTTGAAGTAGAGATTTGAACCTTTGTCTCCAGATTGGCTATAAGAAGCTGAGAATGGTACAACACGAGAAATGAATGGTGCAGCACCACTAGAAGACATAGCTGGTAAGAAGAGTGAACTGTCTGTCAACCAAGCTTGAGCAGCAGCATATTTTTCATAACGTTTGTTAAGATCACTTGTTTCTTTTCCAGCTTCATCAAGCAATTTATCGTAATCTTTCACACCAACTTTAGCTGCAGCTGCATTTGATGGGTCATCATACCCCATATAAGTTTTCGTTTGCTCACTATTAGTTGATTTAAGGATATCAAGGTAAGTTGATGGATCTTCATAGTCAGGATTCCATCCAACCGCACCTGAAAGATCCCAATCCTCAGCTGCCGCATTAGCAGCATAATAAGTCGCATTAAAGAATTCATCTTTAGAAATTTGTTGAATATCGATGACAACATTTTCTTCGCCTAAAACTTTTTCAACTGATTGTTTGAACGACTGAATCCGTGCGACAAAGTTTTTAGAGGTTTGGTCTACTGGAACATCCAAGTGGATAGGGAATTTCACACCTTCTGCTTCCAGAGCAGTTTTAGCTTTAGCAAATTCTGCTTTAGCTTTGTCAGCGTTAAAGAGACCGTCTTGACCATCAGCAAAGTTTACATCTTTCCACTCATCTCCATAAGTCTTAACTTTTTCAGCAACCAAGTCACCGAAAGTTTTTTCGCCTGCAGTCACAAAGTCTGGTTTCACAAATAAATTACGAACTGCGAGAGGAGCACCTTCTTTACCGTTAACTTGAGCAGAATAACCTGTACGGTCAAAGGCAAAGTTCAAGGCTTGGCGGAAGTCTTTGTTAAGAAGAGCTTTCTTAGTAGATGTTTTCTCTTCATCTGTCGTTTTAGATGTATATTTGTAATTTTGTCGATCGATATTTACACCTAAACCTCCAATACCAGCTCCTGACGGAGTGTAGAAAATATTATCCTTGTATGACTCCTCTACCTTTGAGAAGTTTGAACTTGTTGGGTAAAGACGAGCAAAACTATAAGCTCCACTTGTAAAGTTACGCTCAAGTGATTCTTGGTCCGAACCATCAAAATATGCAAGTGTTGCTGTATCTAAATGAACATTCTCTTTATCCCAGTACTGCTCGTTCTTAGCAAATTCGATAGAAGATTTAGCAGTCAAACCTTTAAGCAAGAAAGGTCCATTATATAGCAATGATGTAGGATCTGTCGCTTTAGCAAAATCAGAGCCTTTTGATTTTTCAAATTCTTCGTTTAATGGCCAGAAAATTGAATAAACCATCTTAGAGTTCCAGTAAGGTTCTGGTTGGTTCAAAGTATACTCAAGAGTATAGTCATCAACCGCTTTAACACCTACTGTAGAGAAATCTTTTGAATTCCCAGCCAAATAATCAGATAAACCTTTAACAGAAGTTTCAGCTAGATATAGAGCTTCTGATTTCTTATCTGCCGCATGTTTCAATCCATTCACGAAGTCTTTAGCAGTCACTTCGGCATATTCTTCACCATCGGATGTCATCCATTTGACACCTTTACGAATTTTGTAGGTATATGTCAATCCGTCTTTTGATACAGACCAGTCTTCTGCAACCGCAGGAGTCAAATTCCCGTATTTGTCATTTGTGAAGAGGCCATCGATCCCGTTTGAAGTAGCCACTTTCGTACTCTCTTTTCCAGAGATAATATAATCTAATGTTTCTGGGTCAGCCGAATAGACATAGCCATAGGTTTTTGGAGCTGTCGAATCAGATGATTTTGAATTCCCACAAGCCACTAACACACCTGTTGCCAATAAAGCAACTCCTGCTGCAACAAAGACTCTACTTTTTTTCATTTATTTACTCCTCTGATAAAGTATAGGTTATCATCAATTATACCATAGATTTCAAGAAAAGTAAACGAATTTTCAGAATATTTAGGCTTATTGACACAAAAAATCTGAAAAAGCTATTGACTGAAAATCATTTTCAAGGTATAATAATAAACGTTAAGGCGGTATAGCCAAGTGGTAAGGCACGGCTCTGCAAAAGCTTGATCGTCGGTTCAAATCCGTCTACCGCCTTCTATAACTTGATTTGTCAGGTTTCAAATGAACAGAAAGCCCAGTTTGAAGGGCTTTTTTTATTTTTTCTTCGGATAAATAAGGATAGATTTAGAAAAGTTTTGGGGCGGATTTGGGGACTGAGTTTTTCGAGGATACTATTCCCTTTTAAAATCAACTGAAAAAAGCTTTGTCACGCATGATGACAAAAGCCTCTAGTTTACTCTGTTTCTTCTTCTATTTCAACTTCGGTAATTTGGACTTTTACCTTGGTAACACGTCCATTTTTCACCTTATCATTGGTTAGGATAAGTTGTTTGTTTTGGCTGACTAATTCATAACTGAGTTTCTCAGTCGTTGGAATGGTCCCAACTCCTGTCAAATAGTAACCAGCGATGGTATCAACGTCATCACTTTCCAGTTCAACATCAAAGTAGTCATTAAAATCATTGAGATTCATGGTACCTTGAACAATATAAGTATCTTCTCCAATTTTATGAACTTCGATTTCAGCCTTATCTGTTTCGTCATCGATTTCCCCAACGATTTCCTCTAAGAGGTCTTCTAGGGTCACCAAACCAGCCATCCCACCGTATTCATCTAACAAAATCGCCATTTGTCTTTGGGTATTGCGCAGTTCTTTTAACAAGTCATCCACAAAAATAGTTTCAGGAACAAAAAGAGGATCTTGTAAGATTTTCTTCCAAACAATATTGTCAAAACCGTCCACAAAGCCCGCATTAAGGAGACTCTTGGTATGAATAATCCCAATCACATTGTCCTTATCCCCATCATAGACAGGGATACGAGAATAATTTTGTTTTAAAATACTTTGGATGATGGTTTGACTATCATCCTGAATATCTACCATAAAGGCATCCGTTCGAGGAACCATGACTTCTCTGGCCATTAATTCGTCCAGTGAAAAGATTCCTTGTAACATTTCAATTTCGTCAGCATCTAGTGTTTCTTCACTATTTGTCAACATGTACTCAATTTCATCACGGGTCATTTTTTCATCAGCATCGTCAAAGGTCATAGGAGTCAAGCGACTTAAGAGATTGGTAGATGCAGACAAGAGCCAAACAAAGGGACTAACTAGTTTCCCAAGCCCAATGATAACTGGCGCTGTACGAATCGCCAAGGCATCCTTTAGATTAAGAGCGATTCTCTTAGGATACAATTCCCCAAAAACGATGGAAATATAAGTCAAAAATGCTAAAGACAGAAAACTTGCAACAGCATAAGATGTTTCACCATTTCCAAGCCAAGATGCAATTTCTCGTCCTAGAGTTTCTGCTAAACTCGCCCCTGATAAGATCGTAATCAGGGTAATCCCTACTTGAATGGTTGATAAAAAGTGGTTAGGATTTTCTAGTACCTTCAGCAGACGGATATAGCGTCTATCTCCTTCTTCTGCCTTTTGTTCAACCCGCGCACGATTTAGTGACACCATGGCCATTTCTGTGGCTGAGAAAAAGGCATTTAACACCGTCAAGATAAACAATAAAACAAATTGTAGCAACAAATTCTGACTACTTGGGTCTTCCATAGTTCTTCTCCTAAAATAGTATCTTACCGTCTATTATATCACAAAATATAGTCCAGTACATATTATTTTTTCTCAGTGTCTATTCTAGTTCTACTTAAATTGTCCAAAAAAGAACCCCTACATCCACAAGTGACATAGGAGTTTATTTTGTATTTTACTGAGTAACAGTAACTTCTCCAGTTCGGTAATCCAGTTGAAGTCCTTTTTGAACATTGGGAACTAGAACATTAAATTCCAATTCTCCGTCTGAAGACTTGGCTTCAATCTGTGAAGCTGAAGGAACTAAATCCTCATTCGAAGCGTAGTAAAGGGTTACACGGTAACGGACACGCTTGTTTTTATCCAAGGCCTTACGTACCATGCTTTCATAGTAGTTTTGACCAGTCGAATCCTCGGCTTGCGCCTGATTTGCCCAGGCTGTTTGAACAGCAATGTTTTTAGGATTGCTTGTCGAGGCATCAAAACCATCCAAGCCACCGATTAAGGCATAGCCTAACAAGTGACCTCTATCGACCGCATGGGTATAAGACCCCTTTAGATTCTTAACCTGATGCCAGCCTGGAGGAGTCCAAGAAGTCGAACCATTCCCAGTTTCTTCACGATTCTTGTATTGGCGAGTAGCCTTAGACAAGAGCGCATTAGCTACGGTTGGTACCGTTTCCTTGCCCACTGTCTTTGTTTTATTATCAGCGTAGGGCTTACTTGAAACCTTAGCATCTAGATTTGTTTTATTACCATTGACGATAAAAGCACCTGAGCCATTCCACTCCAGACTCCCTTTTACTTGACTCTTGACTGCGTCTGTTAAGACACTCTCTGCCAATGCTTGACTAGGAGCTTCAGACGCTTGGTTTTTCTGACTAAGCTTGGTTTTGGGACTATTAGCTGTCGACTGCATCTGCTTGATATAATAGCTCCCTGCAGACAAAAGCAATAACACTAGCAGTCCGATTAGTGTCTGTCTTGTTTTTTTATCCATTTTTCTCCTTATCTCTAGAAAAAGACTGGTTCTCCAGCCTAATTTCCTGTAAATTTATGAATTAATTCCTGCCATTTTGCTGGAGACAGGATAGCCCATGGATCTTGGCCCTTGCCCAAGATTCCATAACCTACCATTAAGCCGACACCTAGGGCTAGAGCACCTAAAAACAGTACCAAAATGACTAGAAGTAAACGCTTGATTACGTAGCTTGATTTCTTATTCATCTTCATCACTTGCCTCAATCCGCTGAATCTTAGCGCCTAGCTGCGCCAACTTCTCATGGAAACGGTAGTAACCTCTATCCAAGTGAACCAATTTACCAACTACAGTTTCTCCTTGTGCTACCAAACCTGTCAAAATCAAGGCAGCACTGGCACGAAGGTCAGTTGAAAGAACTTCTGCCCCCTGCAAAGGTTGACCACCAACAATACGAGCTGTATCACGGATAATCTCAGAGTGCAAGCCCATGCGACGCATTTCTTCTAGATGTTGGAAACGATTTTCAAAAACTGTCTCCACCATAGTTGATTCGCCTTTTGCGACAGTCATCAAGGCTGTAAATTGAGCCTGCATATCTGTTGGAAATCCTGGGTGGGGCAAGGTTTTCACATGAACAGCTTTTAAATTTTCTAGTTGAGAGCGAACTCGAATTCCTTCAGTCTCCTCTGTCACTTCCACTCCCATTTCAAGCAATTTGGCAATCAAGGGACGGTTGTGCTCCCAGACAGCGTCTTTAATCAAGACATCACCACCAGTCATGGCAGCAGCCACCATAAAGGTTCCTGCTTCGATACGGTCTTGGACTACATTGTGAGTCGTGCCATGAAGTTTCTCAACACCGGTAATGGCAATGGTCTCTGTACCAGCACCCTTAACCTTAGCTCCCATTTCATTGAGTAGAATGGCTAGGTCCACAATCTCAGGCTCACGCGCAGCATTTTCAATCACTGTCACCCCATCAGCTAGGGTCGCTGCCATCATCAAGTTCTGCGTAGCACCAACACTTGGGAAATCCATATAGATATGAGCTCCATGTAAGCGATCAGCCTTGGCTTCGATATAACCAGCTGTCTGACTGATCTTAGCCCCCATAGCTTCTAGACCTTTCAAATGAAGATCAATAGGGCGGCTACCAATCGTACAACCACCTGGCATGGATACCTTAGCATGACCTACACGGGCAAGAATTGGTCCCAAGACAACGATAGATGCACGCATCTTGCTGACATACTTGTAAGGAGCTTCCTCAGTGATATCGCCAGTCGCGTCCACCTCTACAAGGTGAGCCTCCTCATTAAAATCCACCTTGGCATTCAAACCACGAACCACCTGATTCATAGTGAAAACATCTGACAAGATAGGAACATTCTGCAAGACGGTCTTTCCTTCACTTGCTAGAATAGTTGCTGCCAACAAGGGTAAGACTGCATTCTTTGCTCCTTCGATCGTAACACTTCCTACCAGACGATTATCGCCACCTTGAACCACAATTTTTTCCATACTTATTTCCTTTACATTTGATTTTATAATAATCCTCTAAGCGCTTCTTGCCACAACTGATACAGGCTGATAAAGAAAGAACTCATGATATAGCCCATGACAATGCTGAAAAAGGCTACTAGTAAACGAACTTTTCCTGTATTCTCAGTTGTCACTTTTAAAACCTTTTCCCATCTAACAAGATCCTTTAAAAGGTAAAAACTCACATAAATAAAGAGCATGTGACTACTTAGAGTGAATAATAATTGAACCATTTGACTATTATACCATCTTCTCTGTTTGTGCGCTAGTTTGGAAACTTCACTCAAAAACTAGGGATTGTTTTTCAAGTAATCAATTGCATCTTGTAGGGTTTTAACTGGCACGATTTTCATATCTGTCTTGATTGTTTTGGCTGCTTCTAGGGCTGTTTGGTAGTTGTTTTTCGCATCCGGATGCGCTTTTTGTTCTTCTTCGCTAACAGGGTTATCTGGGGCAAAGAAAATCGCGGCACCTTCTCTAGCCGAAGCTACAACTTTTTTATCAATACCTCCAATATCCCCCACATTACCATCACGGTCAATGGTACCTGTACCGGCAACGATACGGCCATTTCGAAGGCCAGGGTCAGCTATTTGGGTATAGATGGCCAGACTAAACATGAGACCTGCACTTGGTCCACCGATACCAGCTGTTGAAAAGCGAATTGGGACATCACTGGTCACTTCTGTACGGTCAATCAAGCCGATTCCAATCCCATTTTTTCCATTTTCTAGAGTAATGATTTTTCCTTCTGCAGACTTGGTTTGCCCATCCTCTTCATAAGTTACCTTGACGGAGTCCCCTAGTTTTTGAGAATTGACGTAATCAATCAAGTCTTTGGAACTATCAAAGGTTTGATCATTGACTGCTGTGACCGTATCAGAGATATTGAGAATCCCTTTAAAGGTAGAATTATCCGTCACCGTCAAAACATAAACCCCAAGGTATTTGAGTTCAATGTCCTTACCAGCTGTTTTTAGCCCTTGATACTTGGCCATGTTTTGTGATGTTTGCATGTAGAATTGATTGATACGCATAAATTCAACATCAGAAGAGCCACCTGTAGTCTCCTGAGCACTACGAATATCTGTAAAAGGCGTCAACCACGCATAAATCATATGGGCTAAAGTAGCGTGCTGAACACCAACCGTAACGAATTGATAGGCCCCAGCTTCCTTATCTTCTGTGTCATTTACTTTAAGGACTTGGCGAATATCTTCCGAACCACCTGGAACTTCTATATAGTAGGGTAAGGGCACTACAAATGCCAAGAAAGTCACAATTAAGGCCGCAATGACGTATAAGGGCCATCTAATCTTTTTTTTCATTTCTTATTTCCTCCAAAATACTCTCAGGAACATAGCAGGCAACATCCTGACCAAACTTCAAAAGTTCTCTAACGCCTGATGAACTGATATAGAGATGTTCAGGTCGGCTATGTAAATAAATGGTCTCTATATCAGGAGACAGCTGATGGTTGTAGTAATCAAAACTGGCTTCATATTGCAAATCCGCTGTATTCCTCAAACCACGCACTAGACAAGTAGCACCCAGTCTTTTTGCGACATCAACCACCAATTCATCATGAGAAGACACAACTTCAACATTTTCCAAATGTTTCAAAGCCTCTTCTAGCCCCCGTTTACGATTTTCAAGAGGAAGAAATCCTTGTTTGTGGGGATTAAAAAAAATACCGACATAGAGCTTATCAAAGAGTCTGCTCGCCCGTTCAATCATATCCAGATGCCCATTTGTCATCGGATCAAATGAGCCTGTGAATAAGCCAATCTTATCTGACATAGACTGTCACCTTACTAATTCCATAAATTTTTTCCTTCCAGATACCCAGGCAGGCAATTTCTTCTGGAAGTTCCACGGCTTTATCCGTCTCACACACGACCATGACATCTTCAGCAAAAAGCGCTCTCTCAGCCATTTTTTCAATATCTGCTACGATTTGTTCCTTGGCATAAGGAGGGTCTAAGAAAATGAGGTCAAATCCCCCAGATACCTGTTCCAATGCCCTTTCTGCATCCATTTTAAGAAGTTGAAATTTCCCAACTTCCTTGGTCATCTGAATATTTTCAGCCACAATAGCCTGAGCCTTACGGTCTCGTTCCACCAAAACAGCGCTGGACATGCCACGCGATACTGCTTCGATAGATAAACCACCACTACCTGCATAAAGGTCCAAGACTCGTCCCCCTTCAAAGTAGGGACCAATCATGTTAAAAATAGCTCCCCTAACCTTATCCGAAGTTGGTCTTGTCGTCTTGCCTTCTAGTGTCTTGAGGGGACGTCCCCCATAGATTCCTGATACGATTTTCATACCGTTTATTATACCAAATTATGGGCGAAAAGAGAAAGAAAACCGAACCTTGCGGTTCGATTCTCTACAAAATATTTTCGTAAGTATCGCGAACTTCTTGAGGCCAAACACTTGTTTGCACTTCTCCGATGTGTTTCTTGCGAAGTAAGAACATGGCCATACGAGATTGTCCAATTCCTCCACCGATTGTCAATGGGAATAGGCCATTTAACAAAGCCTTGTGCCATTCCAATTCTAAGCGGTCTTCATCACCTGTGATGGCAACCTGACGGCGAAGGGTTTCTTCATCTACACGAATCCCCATAGAAGACAACTCAAAGGCTCCACCCAGAGACTCATTCCAGACAAGAATATCACCATTTAGACCCTTGTAGCCATTTTCAGACTCACTTGTCCAGTCATCGTAGTCTGGTGCACGTCCATCGTGCGGTTTACCGTCTGGTAATTCCCCACCGATACCAATCAAGAAGACTGCTCCAAATTCTTTACAAATAGCATTTTCACGCTCTTTTGGTGTCAAGTCTGGGTAGCGTTCTACCAATTCTTCAGTATGTATGAAGGTGATTTGTTTTGGCAAGATTGATTCGATGTCATAGCGGGCTTCTACAGCTAGCTCAGTAAGGCGAATAGCCTTGTAAATCTTCTCAACTGTTTCTTTTAGATAAGCGATGTTACGCTTACCATTTGGGATAACCTTCTCCCAGTCCCACTGGTCAACATAAACAGAGTGGGTCGCATCCAGCGAATCTTCGTCTGGACGAAGGGCCTTCATGTGGACGAAGAGACCCTCACCCTCACCGAAACCAAAGCGAGCCAAGGTATGGCGTTTCCATTTAGCAAGGGAGTGCACCACTTCATAAGTAGCATCAGGGATTTGGAGAACCTTGACCGATACGGCATTCTCCACACCTGATAAGTTGTCCTGCATCCCGTCTCCGACCCTACTCAAGATAGGACCTTGAACTTCGACAACTTCTAACTTATCTTTCAAATACTGGGTAAAAGTGTTTTTGACAAAGGAAATCTCTTCTTGTTGATGAATAAAACTTTTCTTCATAAACTACTCCTCAAAAAATTAATTAAAAGCATTATACACCTATTTCCAAGAAAAGAAAAGAGAAATTTTAAAAAAATCAGTGTCACTCAAAACACTGATTTCATAGACCTTTTAGTCATTACGACCGAAGATACGTAGAATACTTAGGAAAAGATTGATAAAATCAAGATAGATACTGAGAGCCATTGACACAACCCAACCTGTCGCTACACGGCCTTGTGATTGCTCATAAGCGAGACGAATTCTTTGGTTGTCCCAAGCAATCAACCCTGAGAAAACCAAAACCATGGCTACACTAATCATATAATCAAAGAAACCGCTAGCCAAGAAAATATTAACTACCATGGCAATCAGCAAACCGATAAGAGCCGCCATCATCGCTCGACCAAGCCCACTCAAATCTTTCTTGGTGAACATACCGACTGCCGCCATGACAAAGAAGAGAAGGGCGCTTGATACAAAGGCAGATAAGACTGTACCTGGAGTATAGAAGGCCACCACAAAACTGAGGGTAAAGCCGTTTAAAACGGAGTAAAGTAAAAATACTGGAAGAGCCGCTGGACTATTCTTTAAGGCCATGCTACTGGCAACGAAAACCAAGGCCAACTCCGCAAAAGTAGCAATGGTCAACCAGAGACGCCCCTGCATCAAAAAGTAAACCAACTGAGATTGAAAGACCGTCAACATAAGGCCTGATACCAAAGCAGATAGTCCGATCCCCAGACCAACAAAGGCATAAACCTTAGCGTAAAATTGATTGAGACCTGCGCGGTCATGAATAATAGTGTGATTCATCTTTTCTCCTTTTCTATGAACATCTTTCCTTGTATGAACATCTTTCCTTGATTATAACAAAGAAAGTTAAAATTAGCTTAAATGGAAAATCAAAATACCGGCTGCAACGGCAACATTCAAACTCTCCGCCTGCCCCTTCATACTAATGTGAACCAACTGGTCTGCACTTTCAGCCATGAGGGGACTAATTCCTTGCCCCTCATTCCCCATAACTAATACAAAATTTTCTATAGGAACCAGTTCTCTGTAATCAACAGAATCTTTAGATAGGGTTGTTGCCAGCACAGGTACACCTGCCTCTTTGGTTTCCTTAAGAAGCGCTTGACTAGACATCCGGTAAATAGGCAGATGAAAATGACTGCCTTGCATGGAACGTAAGGTCTTGAGACTGTAGATATCTGCCGACTTATCTGAAACAATTACTCCAGTAAAGCCTGCTGCATCCGCAGTTCGAATGATCGTTCCCACATTACCAGGATCTTGCACATCTTCCAAAAACAAGAACTTACCCTGACTCAAATCAGCTTGTCCTACTTCTTCTTTTTGAACCACGGCAACAATGCCCTGTGGAGTCTGAGAATCCGCCAAATCTAGCAAAATTTCCTCTGAAACCCAGACAGTTTGCGGAAACGAGGCTAACTGATCTCGGTAACTTTCTAGGGCAAAGATTTTCTCAATCGTAACTCCAGCTTGGATAGCTTCTTCAAACAAGTGCCAGCCTTCAATCAAATAAGCAGACTTGCGGTATTTTTTTTGGTGTAATTTCTTGGCATTTTTTACCACAGAATTGGCTTTTGAGGTTATAATAGTCATAGAAATATTATAACACAATCAAAGGGGTTTGGTATGCAAAAGGTTAGAATGATTGCCCAAGGCAGGGTACAAGGAGTCGGCTTTCGTTGGGGTGTTTACAGCTTAGCACTTGAAATCGGTGGCATCACAGGCCGAGTATGGAATAACGACGATGGTACAGTGGAAATCTTAGCTCAAGCAGACTCATCTGCTATCATGGCGAAATTTATCCAAGAAATCCGAAAAGGACCCACACCTTTTTCAAAAGTCAGCTACTTAGATGTCCAACTGAGCAACTTTCCTCCCTACCCTGACTTTAAAATCGCAAATTAGGTCTCTAGAACTATTGTATATTTTGTAAAAAAACAGTAGAATAGAAAGGTATAATTTTTAAAGAAGGAATAAAAACAGTGAAATCTATTAAACGTTTTGCACTCTCAGCTATGGGAGTGGCTATGTTGCTAGTCTTAACTGGCTGTGTCAATGTCGATAAAGCCACAGGACAGCCAACAGGATTTATTTGGAATACTATCGGAGCGCCTATGGCTGAAGCTATCAAGTACTTCGCCAATGACAAGGGACTTGGTTTTGGGGTTGGTATCATCATCGTAACCATTATCGTGCGCTTGATTATCTTGCCACTTGGTATCTACCAATCATGGAAGGCGACGCTTCACTCTGAAAAGATGAACGCCCTCAAGCACGTCCTTGAGCCACACCAAACGCGTCTCAAAGAAGCAACTACTCAAGAAGAAAAACTCGAAGCCCAACAAGCTCTCTTTGCTGCTCAAAAAGAGCACGGCATCAGCATGTTTGGTGGTGTAGGATGTTTCCCTATCCTCCTTCAAATGCCTTTCTTCTCAGCTATCTACTTTGCTGCCCAACATACTGAAGGTGTTGCTCAAGCAAGCTACCTAGGAATTCCTCTAGGTTCTCCAAGTATGATTTTGGTTGCCTGCGCTGGTGTTCTTTACTATCTTCAATCGCTCCTTTCACTTCACGGAGTAGAAGATGAAATGCAAAGAGAACAAATCAAGAAAATGATTTACATGAGCCCACTCATGATTGTCGTCTTCTCCCTATTCTCACCAGCTAGTGTCACACTTTACTGGGTTGTCGGTGGTTTCATGATGATTCTCCAACAGTTTATCGTCAACTATATCGTTCGTCCAAAACTTCGCAAAAAAGTCCGTGAAGAACTGGCTAAGAACCCACCAAAAGCAAGTGCTTTCTCAACAGCAAACGGACGAAAAGACGTTACCCCTGAACAACCAACTGCTATCACAAGCAAGAAAAAACACAAAAATCGCAACGCTGGAAAACAACGTTCAAGATAATAAGAAAGAGGCTTAGCTGGATGGCTAAGTCTTTTTGTAATATCAAAAATAGTCAGAATGCCACTTCATTAAAAATCAAAACGTACCCACTGAAGCTTTACAAAGTTAGCCAAAGCCTTGCTTTGAATCCCCATATGAAATCTATGTAGTCAGTAAGAATCTTAGAAAGATATGACACTGACAGCGTTTAAAAAATTGTCCCATAAATGAACAGTCTACGCATGACTATGATTTAATACACTTCACAGTTATTAAAACTTCTGCTCCCTCGTCTCTATTTCTAAGCTCAACTCGGCCTTTGTGTAGTTTTGCAACTCTACATACAAAACTTAGTCCAATACCATAATGTTGCTCTTTAACCGATCTAGCTTTATCCATACGATAAAAGAGCTTTCCAAAATTATTTAAAACTTCATCTGGAAATTCCGAACCATTATTCCATATACCTATTTTCAATTCTTTCGCCTCTTGCTCTACCCTAATTTTAATTTTAGGATTCTGTTTATCTGCATACTCCAAAGCATTTGTTAAAATATTTTGTATGGCACGAATCAGAAGAGATGGATTTATATAATAGTTTTCAGTTCCGTTCACATTCTGTTCAAAAGAGAACTTCATCTGATTTTTTATCAAAAAAGAGACTTCTTTCTCTAATTCATTAATAAAATCTGAAGAGGAATACTCCGTCCAACCTGTCTCATCATCATAATAGGTTTTCGAATAGTGAATCAATTGATTGAAGTAATCTAGTAACTGTTGACTAGCTCTTTTTATATCTGCTAAGCATTCTTGAGATTGGTCGCTTTCAGTTATCGCCTGCAAAAATTCCACATTCCCCTTAATAATGGTTAAGGGAGTCTTTAAATCATGAGAAGCTGCTGAAACCTGAAACATCAAATCTTCTTTTTGTTCTTTTTCATCAATTATTAATTGTCGAATTCTATCTTGCATCACAATAATCCGATTTCCTGTCTCACGAAATTCTTTAACCGTTAATCTTTCNGTACATTCCCGCTCTAACCATATACTATTTTCATAAATCAAAGTCATTTCATAACTCAGTTTTTTCAACAATTTTCCAACGTGATAACTTATTAGAATAATCAAAAAAAGACAAATATATATCCATGATGACACATTAAAAAAGATTGATAGAACACCACTATTGTTTAGAGGTTTCCCATCTTCATTTATTTGTATAGATACTGAAGCTAAGGGAATAAGATAGGCTATTAGTAAGCCAAGACTAAACTGCCAAATAATTCTACAACAGGTTTCTCGAATTAATTGTCTAAAACTTTTGATTCTACCCATTGATATCCTCCACCGTACAAGGTTTTAATTGGATTTAATTGATAAGGTTTCAGCTTTTGACGAATTTGATAAATGTACTCTGAAACCGAACGTAAAAGCGCTTCTGAACTTTGTGGATATAGATAATTATAAATTTCCTCAATAGAATATATTTTACTTGGGTTGCTTGCCAAAAGATTCACTATGTCAAATTCCCTCCTTGTCAAGGCAATCTTATCATCGTTTACAAATAGTTCCTTACTATCCGTATATAGTATAAGCTTCCCAATCTTTATTTGATGAACATTTCCTTTAGTCCTTTCTTCACGACGTAAGTGCATTTTAACACGTGCTAAAAGTTCTTCCATACTAAAGGGCTTCATAATATAATCATCAGCACCTGCATTGATTCCAGCTACCAAATCTTCATCCATATCCTTAGCAGTTATAAAACAGATAGGAACAGTTATCTGCTCGCGAATCATCTGACAGATTTCTAAACCACTAACAGGCATCATAATATCTAATAAAATCAAGTCAAATCCTGTAAAATCACAAAGATCAATCTCTTCTATCTTATTTCGTATGACTACTTCATATTTTTCATATTCTAGTACTTTTTTTATTAGGCGAAGAATAGCAAGATCATCATCTAGCACCAAAATTTTATAAGCCATAACTCACCCTCCTAACTATATTATAGCACTAACCGAAAAAAAGACAGGATATCCCCTGTCTTTAGCGTACATTTCTTCCTATAAGTATCAGTGTAGCAAATACAAAAACAATTAATAACCAAACTATTTGTATCCCTAAGCCTTTCCACACTGGATAATAAAGCGACAAGGGATGGGTATAAAAACAATTCATACTAGCTAGTAATGGTAAATTTCTAAAAAAAGAACTGAATTGTAGTAACATTTGTCCCAACCCCAATAAAAGGGATAAACTTATTCCCAAAATTAAGATAAAAGACTGGGAAATAAATACAAAAACACAACTTAAAAGAGAGAAGGTTAGAATAGAAATACATGCTGGAAATAGGATTGTCAGAACATTTTTAATATCGCTCAAAAGATTGATATTGTAGTATCCTTGGGCGAGTAGTACACATAATGATATTACAGCGACCAATAGGACAATTTCAATACATAATAGAATAGCTAGTTTAGATATTATAAATTTCAAACGGTTTGGACAGGTAAGAAAACTGGTACGAAGGCTAGAACCTGTAAATTCTTGACCTATAAATAAGACCGCTAGACTAATGAAACCTGCCTGTCCTAAATAGAGACTTTGCAGTAGCTGTTCCAAAACAAACTGTAGGGTCAACTGGTCTGGCTTACTATTTAAAAAAATAACCATCGCTGGAACACACAGTAACAGAGCACCTATAATCAACCAGAGCCAAGTATTCATAATAAACTTGAGATACTCACTTTTAAGTTGCTCTTTCAACTTATTCACCTCCTCCAATATCTGACTTAAGTAAGCGGTAAATTGCTAAAGCCAAGAATGAGAAGTTCCAACAAAGTAAAAATAAAATATTTTGTAAACTATTATGTTCTAAAATTTGAGGAGATGTAGCAATCAATCCTTGCCCCAATGCAACTGGAAGAAGTTTTGCAACCGATATATAGTTTGCTAAGAATGTTCCTAAATTGTAGACTTGAGGAAGCAAAAATAATAGAGGAACAATAGCTGTTTTAAATGTCAAAGCCATAATATAGGCCAGCAGTCCCAACAAAGTCCAAGCTATACTGGCTAAAAATATATAGAACCAAACTGTCCCATTTAGTGAAAAAAGTAATAAGCCATCTTGTCCTAAAACATAATGTGTCATGTTAATCGTCAAGAATATTGATAGAAAGGAAATGAAAAAAGAAAATACAAGCCAAACTAATGTTTTTGAAACTAGGAAAGTACTTCGATTTGTAATAGAGAGGAGGCTTGTACGAATAGCAGAGCATTTATACTCCTCGGCTCCGTAAATTGAGCCGAGGATAATCATAATAAAAACACCAAATAAAGTGACATCAAAACCTAAAAATTCAATCGGAGGTATAGCTTCTGCTAATTCTGGATTTGTCTCTGGTGTAGCATGGATACCAACTGAAACAATCTGAGAAGCACCAATATTTGCTAAAAACGTTTGAAATACCAGTATCAAGAATAGTACAACATGAGTAGCTCTCTTATAAAGTAATTTCAATATTTCAGAATGAAGAGAGTAAATAAGTGCCATGTTACTTTCCTCCCTCTGTTAAATTAAAGAAGACTTCTTCTAGTGAAGAAAGATTTTTCATCACTTCTTGTAAAGTCCCTTTTATAAGAACTTTTCCTTTATTTATGATAACTACATCATCTGTTACTGCTTCCACTTCCGATAATATATGAGATGATAGCAAGACAGTCTTCCCTTCTTGAGCTTGTTTTTTTATAAACTCTCTAAACCACCGAATTCCTCTTGGATCCAACCCATTTGTCGGTTCATCCAATATCAGATACTGAGGATTTCCTAATAGAGCTGTTGCAATTCCCAAGCGTTGTCCTTCTCCTAATGATAATTTTCCAATTTTAGATTTTTTCTTATGGCTAATGTCCACCATATCCAAGACTTGCTCAATTCGCTGACTGGATATCCCATTACTAGCAGCAACAATTTTCAAATGTTGATAAACAGTCCGATCATCAGGAGCACCTACACTGTCAAATGAAGCTCCTACAGTCTTTAGAGGAAATTTTAATTCCTTATAAGTTTGATCTCCAATTTTGGTAAGTCCAGATGTTGCTTTGTCTAATCCTAATAAAATACGTAAGGTTGAACTTTTACCAGCTCCATTTGGACCCAGGAAAGCAGTCACTCTACCTGCTTTTGCTTCAAAAGAAATATCTTTTAAAATTTGAGTTTGGCCATACGACTTACATAAATTTTTAATGGTAATACTTTGTTCCATAGATGTTCTCCTATTCTATTTAATATTTCTAAAAGTAACTATATCTTATACACTCATTTTCGGATTTTTTTCAGAATTTAGAGAGTAAAAAAGATTTAATACTCAATGAAAATCAAAGAGCAAACTAGGAAGCTAGCCGCAGGCTGCTCAAAACACGGTTTTGAGGTTGTAGATAAGACTGACGAAGTTAGTCACATATATACGACAAAGCAACGCTGACGTGGTTTGAAGAGATTTTCGAAGAGTATAAAATTTTGTTTCATTTAATTATCTATATTTTTGTAAACTTAAAAGCCCGATGTTTCCATCAGGCTTCTTTTTTATCCATGTACACGTTTCATATAGTCTTGATAACTTTCGGTATCCATGAGTTTTTTAGCATTTTTCACACGGTCTGCTGTTGGTGGTTTGACTCCTTCGAGGGAATATGGAATTCCCAGTTCACGCCATTTGAATTCTCCCATGGTATGATAAGGTAGAATTTCAAACTTATCAACATTTTTAAGGGTCTTGACGAACTTACCAAGTTCAATCAAGTCATCATCTCTATCTGTCAATCCTGGAACTAGCACGTGGCGAATCCAGACAGGTTTTCCAATATCTGATAGATACTGGGCACAGGCCAAGATATTTTTATTGGTTTGGCTAGTGACAATCTTATGCTGTGCTTCGTTGATTTCCTTGATATCCAAAAGAACCAAGTCAGTGACAGCCATGAGTTTGTCAAACTTCTCAAGGTAACGTGGTTTATTACGGAAAGGAAGGGCACAGGTATCCAAGGTACAGTGGATTCCTTGTTCCTTAGCCTTAGTGAAGAGGGCAATCAAGAAATCAATCTGCAAGAGGGCTTCTCCTCCACTGACTGTAATCCCACCCTTATTTCCCCAGAAACCACGGTAGCGCAAGGCCTCTGCCAAGACATCATCTACCGTCCGTTCACGTGATTTATTGGACTCCATAGCCCAAGTGTCCGGGTTGTGGCAATACTGGCAACGCATGTGACAGCCCTGCAAAAAGACAATAAAGCGAATACCAGGCCCATCTACTGACCCAAAGCTTTCTGTCGAATGCACCATTCCTGTCACTTGTCCATAATCAATTGTTTCTTCAGACATATCGTTACCTTCCTTGAAAACGTTTTATAGTTTTATTATATCACGACTTGAAGGAAAAACAAGATTTTTGCCTATTTTTTAGAAAGCAATCTGTTTTTCAATTTCATTTTCAATTACTTATCATTTTATTCTTCAAAATCAAAGCCATACAAGGTTGCAAAGTAGTCCTCAGGGCGCTCTGCACGGCGGATTTGACGGGCTCTACCTTCTTCGGTATAGAGGATTTCCGCAGAACGAAGTTTGGCGTTGTACTGGTAGCCCATTGAAAAACCATGAGCACCTGTATCATGAATTACCAGCAAATCACCAATTTCTGTATGAGGCAGTTCACGATTCACTGCAAATTTATCATTGTTTTCACAGAGTGAACCAACCACATCTACCACTTCAGCTGGTCCATCTGGATGGGTCACGTTAGTAATATGATGGTAAGCTCCGTACATAGCTGGACGCATGAGGTTGACTGCTGATGCATCCACACCTAGATAGGTACGGTAGGTTTTTTTCCTATGAGTCACTCTTGTGACCAAAGCACCGTGAGGGGCTAACATAAAACGACCTAATTCGGTGAAAATCTTGACCTGACCAAGACCTGCTGGCGTAAGGACTTCTTCATAAACCTTACGAACTCCCTCACCGATCAAAGCGATATCATTTGGCTCCTGCTCAGGACGATAGTTGACACCAATACCGCCAGAAAGATTGATAAAGTCTAGCGAAATGCCCAACTTTTCCTTGATTTCAACAGCCAATTCAAAAAGCTGACGAGCCAACTCTGGATAATAGAGATGGGTCACAGTATTGGACGCTAGGAAGGAGTGAATCCCAAAAGTCTTGGCTCCTTTTTCCTTCAAGATGGCAAAAGCTTCAAAGAGCTGGTCCTTGGTCATGCCAAACTTGGCTTCTCCAGGATTGTCCATAATATCTGTTCCTAGCTCAAAAACGCCTCCAGGATTGTAACGACATGAGATGATTTCTGGAATACCTGCTGCACGCTCTAGATGTTCAATATCTTCAAAGGCATCCAAGTTAATGGTCGCACCCAATTCACGCGCATAGGCATATTCCTTATCTGGCGTATTGTTTGAAGAGAACATGATCTCAGAACCAGGGAAATTCAGTTTATGGCTCATCAAAAGCTCCACATAACTAGAGCAGTCCACACCGCACCCTTCCTCTTGGAGAATTTTCAAAATAGCTGGGGTTGGAGTAGCCTTAACTGCAAAATATTCCTTAAAGCCCTTGTTCCACGAAAATGCTTGGTTGACGGCTCTTGCCTTCTCACGAATTCCCTTCTCATCATACAAGTGAAAGGGAGTTGGGAACTCGGCAACAATCTTTTCTAAGTCTTTTTTATTGATAAATGGTGTTTTCATAAGTTTCCTTCTATTCTATTTGCAAAGAAAGGCTGGGACAATCGTTCCAACCTTTAGTTCTATCTCTTATTTATCTTCGTCAAAGATATTACCAACCTCAACATCGATGGTTTGATTCTTGACATCAATATTGGTTACCTTCAAGAGTGACTTGTAGTCAAACTGCTTTTCACGTTCTTCTTGGGCATTATCCGCAAAGACTGCTACACCAGCCAATTCTGAATCAAACTCACGCAAGAGACTGATCATCCCATTGACAGTTCCGCCGCCTTTCAAGAAGTCATCCACAATCAAGACACGGCTACCTGCCTTGAGACTACGTTTTGAAAGGAACATTTTCTCAATGCGGTCACCACTTGAACCGGAAACATAGTTGACGCTGACAGTTGAACCTTCGGTAATTTTCAGGTCACGGCGCACAATAACAAAAGGAACATTGAGGACATTAGCAACTGCATTTGCAAGTGGAACACCCTTAGTCGCTACTGTCATAACCGCATCAATTTTTTGGTCCATAAAGCTCTTGGCAATAATGCGACCAATATTTTTCAAGATAGCTGGTGTGCTAAGCAAATCAGACAGGTAGATATAGCCACCTGGCAAGATACGGTCACTTTCTGACAACTTGGCACGCAAGTCCTCAACCATTTCCTTGGCATCATGGCTTGAGATTGATGGTGTGAAAATGACACCACCACCAGCACCAGTTACTGTCTGGATATGACCGATTTCAATTTCCTCAAAGGCGCGTTTGATAATGACGATATCTTCTGAGATGGATGATTTAGCAGATTCATACTTTTCAGCAAAAGTATTGAGACTAGTTAGTTTATAAGGATTATTAATCAAATAGTTGGAAATGACAACCATCCGATCACTTCTTCTTAATTTCATTTCTATTTCCTACTTCATTTAATTTTGATATTTTATCTATTATACCATATTCACATAAAAAAACGAACATTCTTATCCTAAAAAATGCTCATTTTTCTTAAATTATTAATCTAAATCTGGTTTATAGAAGGAACGATTGTCCATAGCGAAAATTTTATTGGTCATCTCTCCCTTATCCACCAAAGCAAGAGCAGTTGACATCATCATCATGCTGGCATCCAGATTATCAATCATATGGATAATCTCTGCTTCCATAATGCGTGGACGGACTGGACTTCCATACTCAAGCAAGCCATGGTGACTAAGGATGACGTGACGAAGCAGAACGACTTCTTCCTTGGTATCATCGATGCCGAGTTCCATCACTGTCTTGGTAATTTCACTATCAATGAGAGCGATATGCCCAAGAAGATTACCTCGCACTGTGTACTCGGTCTGGTCTGGTCCCGTCAACTCAATGACTTTAGCCAAGTCATGTAACATAATCCCAGCATAGAGCAGGCTCTTATTGAGCTGAGGATAGACTTCGCTAATAGCATCTGCCAAACGCACCATGGTCGCCGTATGATAGGCCAAGCCCGTTTCAAAGGCATGATGGTTTGTCTTGGCAGCTGGATAGGAGTAAAATTCCTTATCATACTTGGTGTAGAGCTTTCGGACAATCCGTTGCCAAACAGGATTTTCAATTTTAAAAATCATTTGCGACATATAGTCACGGATTTCCTTGACATCAACTGGTGACTTGACCTTGAAATCAGCTGGGTCATTGGGTTCACCAGGTTGAGGCAAGCGGAGAGTAATTTGATTGACTTGAGGGGTGTTGTTATAAACTTCTCGGCGTCCTTTCATGTGGACAACCTTACCTGCGGTAAAGGCCTCAACGTTATGAGGTTGGGCATCCCAGAGTTTCCCTTCAATCTCGCCACTATCATCTTGGAAGGTAAAGGCTAGGTAGTTTTTCCCAGCTCGAGTTTGCCTCAGGTCAGCTGATTTGATTAGGTAAAAGCCTTCAAACAGCTCATCTTTTTTCATGTGACTAATCTTCATATTCTTCCTCATTTTCTTGGAAATGGAGTAGATCAAGCGCAGGCTCACCTTCTGACAACTCAATGTGACGGAGCGTCCGCTCGATAGCTGTGGTACGACGGTTTAATAATTCATCAATATTGCCAGAGGCATGTTGGAGGTGTTTTTGTGCCTTGACCAGAATGCCACCAAACTTGCCAAACTCGGTCTTGACACTGGCAAGAGTCTTACTGATATGGTCGGCACTCTTTTGGATATTGAGAGTCTTGAAGCCAACCGATAGGGAATTGAGAAGGGCTGATAGGGTACTTGGTCCTGCGACAATAATCTGCTCTTCCCGTCTCAAATCATCAAAGAAGACCGGATTGCGAACAATCTCTGAATAAAGACCTTCTGTCGGAACAAACAAAACTCCAAAATTGGTCGTCCGAGGCGGTGCTATGTACTTGCTCTTGATATCCTTGGCAAAGCGCTTGACGCTTGCTAAAAGCGATTTACGACAGCGTTCGATCTCGTCCTTGTCACCAGCTTCATAGGCTTCTTCTAGGCGGTAATAATCTGCCAGTGGAAACTTAGAGTCAATTGGTAGGTAGACGTATTCCTGATCGCCTTGTCCGGGCAACTTGATAGCATACTCCACTCGTTCACTAGAGTTTTCAACCGTTGCAAATTCTCGTTCGTACTGGGCAGGTGTCATGATGTCTTCGATGATTTGCCCCAGTTGCAATTCTCCCAGAATCCCTCGCGTCTTGGTTCCAGAGAGAACCTTGTTGAGGGCGCCGACATCACGGGCAACTGTCTGCATTTCTCCAAGGCCACGATTGACTGACTCCAGTTGCTTGGAAACTGTCTCAAAGGAAGCTTGCAAGCGTGTCTGCAAGGTCTTTTCTAGTTTTTCCTCGACTGTCTGGCGCATTTGTTCCAAACGTTGCTCATTTGATTCCTGCAAGGCTTGGAGACGTTGGTCAGTTTTATCCCTGGTTTGGAGGAGATTATCTGTCATTTCTTGACGGACCTGAGTCAGACCTTGGTGCAATTCCATTCGCACTTCTTGCAAACGGTCACTGACAGCCACTTCCAAATCTTTTTGGTCCAACTGGCTGGCTTGTCTGGCTTGTTCAAAACGGTAATCCAACTGGTCTGACAAATGATCTGCCTGATCCTCTAAGCTCTTGCTGAGATGTTTTTCCTGCTTATCCTGCCTTTGCCAAATCAGAAAGATACCAGCTAGGTTGGCAATCAATAATAGAACAAGTAAACTTTCCATACTACCTCCTGTCCTTACTATGCAGCACGACCACATAGCCATCTGGGCAAGTCACCAACACTTCCCTATCTATATATTCGTTAGAAGCGTACACTTTTTTAAAGAAAAAATTCTCCTCTGTCAACTCATACTTGGCTCCGAGAATGGTAAGCTGGCTATCCCGAACTGGCATAAAGGCTAGATAGTCGTAGTCTGAACGAGGCTGTAGCTGACTGGTCCCTTCTGGACAATAGGCAATCAAATTTTGCCCATCCTCAATCGCTATCTGGCGCATATAAGGTACCAACTTGGGATTGCTAGGCAAAAAGACATTGGCCAGCATGTGATCAATACGGCCACCCAAAGCACCGAAAATAGTAACCTGAGCCTGAGGATTTTTCTCAAAAATAGTCACGAGAGCCAATTCCAGATCTGTATCATCCTTTTCTGGTCGGGCTTGAACAAAATGCTGGGCACGTTTTTGAATCAACTGACGCTCTTCTGCAGTGACAGAATCAAAATCTCCAACCGCTAGAGCGAGAGGAAAGTTTTCTTCCAAGACCCAAAGCGAGCCTCGATCCACACCGACAAAGCAATCAAAGTCTGTCCGGTAGTGACCGCGGTCTCCTCCTGCAAAAACGGCAACCCTAGTCCAGTTGTTTTCTGAGAGTTTGTACTCGCTCATTGACATCTCCCTTAAAGACATAGGAACCTGCTACAAAAACTGTCGCACCAGCTTCTTTAGCTTGAGCAATAGTTCGATCATCAATCCCGCCATCCACTTCGATTTCAAAGTTCAAGCCTTTTTCATCACGAAGAGCAACCAACTCATGGACCTTATCCATGGTCTCTGGTAGAAAGGCTTGCCCACCAAAGCCAGGGTTAACTGTCATGACTAAAACTTGGTCAACTAGGTGAAGCACGTGCTTGATGGCTTCAACTGGTGTGCCAGGATTGATAACAACTGAAGGTTTGACCCCTAGAGAACGAATTTTTTGGAGGGCGCCATGGATATGAGGTGTTGCTTCTACATGGATACTGATGATATCTGCACCTGCGCGCGCAAAGTCTTCTAAGTGGTGTTCAGGATTCGCCACCATCAAGTGGCAGTCAAAGACCATCTTGCTATGAGGGCGAAGAGCTTCGACCACACCTGCACCAAAACTGATTTGTGGTACAAAGTGACCATCCATGATATCGATATGGGCATATTCTGCCCCAGTTGCTTCTAGGCGTTTGATTTCACGTTCAAAGTTGGCATAATCTGCTGCCAGAATTGACGGAGCAATCTTGTATTGAGACATAGGTTTCTCCTTATTTTGGAATTTTTTTGCTGACTTTTTTATAGGTTTCTCTGCGATTTTCAATCTCACTGAGGAATTGCAGGTAGTTGTCAAAACGGAAGGACGCAATGATACCCTCTTCTACTGCCGGCTTCACTGCACAGGACGGCTCATGGGTATGGGTACAAGTACGGAATTTGCAGTCTCGACTGACAGTGGCAATCTCTGGAAAGGCCTGATTGAGGTCTTCAGCCGTTGATACTTCATAGTCCAAGGATGAAAATCCCGGTGTATCTGCGATTTTACCCCCATTGAGGTTGTAAAAACTAACAGCTCGAGTAGTATGGCGCCCGCGACCCAGACTGTCTGAAATTTCTCCTGTTTCAAGATTGAGGTCTGGTGCGATTTTATTGAGAAGAGTTGATTTCCCAACACCTGTCTGCCCCATAAAGACTGTAACCTTGCCTGTTAACAAGGGCAAAAGTTCTTCTTTACTGGTCACAAAGTCGTAGCCGATATCACCATAAGTCTGTTTATAAAAATCCAGTTCTTCTCTATCTTCCAACAAATCCATTTTAGAAATATAAACGATGGGATGGATGTCCTTGTGCTCCAAAAGAACCAAGAAACGATCCAACAAATTGCTGTTGAAATCAGGTTCCTTGACAGACATAATCACCACAGCTTGGTCAATATTGACAATAGGCGGACGGACCAGACTGTTTTTCCGTTCATGAATCTTGAGGATATAGCCTTCTGAATTTTCCTCGGCAGAAAAATCTACCCAGTCCCCAACGTAAGGAGTATGGCCTTTTTTACGGAAATTTCCACGCGCGCGCGTCTGATAAACCTGGCCATCACTTTCCACATAGTAGAACCCAGCCAAGGCTTTAATAATTTGTCCCTGCATCTTAGAGTCCTTGTCCTTTAAGCGCATCTGCTAGGCTGGCAAACTCTTCCAAGCTGAGAGCTTCCCCACGCACACTTGGTGACAAACCTGCTTGGTCCAAAGCCTTGGTCAGCTTGTCCTTGACCTCTTCAGTCTTGCCAAAGTAACCTGTCAAGTTATTCCACAAGGTCTTGCGGCGATGAGTAAAACTAGCCTTGGAAACCTTAAAGAAGAAGTTCTCATCTTCTACTGCTACGGCTGGCTCTGGACGACGCACCATTTTCAAAATGGCTGAGTCCACGTTTGGCGCTGGCACAAAGACAGTCCGAGGCACGATAAAGGCAACCTTGGCAGTCATGTAGTACTGCACCGCAATCGACAAGCTACCATAAGCCTTGGTATTCGGCTGGGCTGAAATGCGGTCCGCCACTTCTTTCTGCATCATAACAACAAACTCACTAAAAGGAATCCCACTCTCGATTAAGTGCATGAGAATAGGCGTCGTGATGTAGTAAGGCAAATTAGCCACTACCTTGATTGGCAGGTCAGGATTTTTAAAATTCTGGATATGTTGCGCCAAATCAACTTTAAGAATGTCCTCGTTGACCACGGTCACATTATCAAAATCACGCAAGGTATCTGCCAAAATCGGCACCAAACGGTGGTCGATCTCAAAGGCCATAACTTGAGCTGCACGCTCAGCCAAAAACTCCGTCAAGGCACCAATCCCTGGCCCGATTTCGATGACATTAACCTGGTCATCAATCTCAGCCGTATCCACGATTTTTTGAAGAATATTGGTATCCGTCAAGAAATTTTGCCCGAAGGACTTTTTAAAGGTAAAACCGTGACGCTCCAGCACTGCCTTGGTCACGCTATAATCTGCAATTCTCATCTATTCTCTTTTCTATTATCTGTTACTACTATTGTAACACATTCCCCTTGTATTTTGGGGGTGAAAATCATACCAAAAAACTATCTTCTCTCATGAAGAAAGATAGTCTTGAAAATCTTTAAAGGTGGACTTAGCGGTTCTCTCGAAACATCCGTTCGAAAAAATCAGCTTCTTTATAACTTCGATTTTCAGGTAGGGTCAAATCTACATCCTCCTCCACGTCGTCCACTGTCAGTTCAACCGTTTGAGGTAAATTTTTCAAACGATAATGCTTTTGCCTTTGCCCTTCAATACTAGCAAAATCAAGCAAATAGCCATTCACTCGGATTTGAACCAAAAGGAGATGATTGGTCATATTTTCCATGATGAGAATATCTTCTAAACCACCTCTGGCACTAGGATAATCAGATACCCTGCGAATACGGATTTTTTCACACATGAGCAAGCTCCCTCATATCAATGATTTCATCGGCCTTATTCCAGACTAGGGGATTATGGGTCGCAATGATGATAATTCGATTTTCATCTTTCAAGCCCACCAAGAGATTCATAACCTCCTCTGAATTTTCAGGATCAAGAGCTGCTGTTGGTTCATCTGCCAAAATCAAGGGTGGATTTTTCAAAATAGTCTTCGCAAGGGCAACTCGTTGAGCCTCTCCCCCAGATAAGGTATAAATTTTTTGTTCTAGATCCAAATACCCTAGATTAACTTTTTCTAAAGCCTCCACTTGCCTTTCCAAACGTTCTACTTTTGAGATTTTCTGACCAACAAAGCCCAAATCCAAATTCTCTTTGATTGATTGGTTTTCTAAGAGGCCAAAATTTTGAAAGAGATAGCCCATCTGGTCTCGAAAATACTCACGAGTGGGAATGGTTTTTAAATCTTTCCCCTGATAGAGAACCCTTCCTCCATCTATCTTTTCTAGTTTACCTAAGATATTCAGCAGAGTCGTCTTTCCGCTTCCACTCTTACCGATTAAGGCATAAACCTTGCCCTTCTCCAGCTTGAGGTTTAAACCAGAGAAAATCGCGCGGTCATTAAACTTCTTTTCCAATCCTTGAATATCAATCATCTTATTTTCCTTTCAATACTGCCATGCTACCAGCTTCTTCTTTTTTATCCTGTCTAACTAAAATCAACAGAGCGTTAAGCGTAAACAAAGCTACAACTAGAGCGCTAATCAAGCTATCTCCTGTCAAAACACTAGATAGGATTAGCCCAAGTAAGAGAACTCCTCCTTGCGCCAGTAAGTACTTGCCATGAAGCTCATAGATTGTCATACCAGAAAGACGTTTAATCATGATCTCCCGTCTAAACTGCTCAAAATAGAGAAGATTCATGGAATCAAATAACAAGATAGCCGTAGATAGAGTCAAAATAGTCCCAATAAGGAGAGAGTAGAACTCCATCCGTTTGTCATTTAGTACCTTGGCAAAAAATAGCTGGCTTTTTACCAAATAAGAGACCTTGTGATACAGACCTTGCTCTTTTAGAGCTGTGATGCTGTCTTGATATTGATCTAATTTCAAGGCACTATTAGCCGTAGTTCCCCATAACATCCCTGCAACAGGTCTTGTTCCAGTCGCTTGCGGCGTTAAAACTACAATAATCGGATCTTTTAGGTACTGGCGTGTCGTCTTGTACCCATCGTTATAGAGGAAGCGTTCCTGTCCTGTTTCTGTAAAAGCTAGCGTTACCTGTGGGAGGTAGTGTTTCTGACTCGTCACTTCTACACTTTCAGATGAAAAGTTTTGCAGGTAATCTGTAAATAATCCTTGATAGTAGGCAGACTGCTCTCGCAAGCTCTCAGGCAAGATCAGCCCAAACTCTCCCTCAGACAAGTTTTGCATCTTATCCATAAACTCTGAAGAAACGGTAATCTTTTCTTCTATCAGATAGCGCGGTGAGACATAGATGACATTCCCTGACGGTGTGTAGTCATTGAGACGATTGCCATCTAGGTCCACTTCTGCTCCATCTGAGAAATTGTCAACATTGCTCATAATATAAAAAGAGTCTGTATTGGCTAACCGTTCTTCAGTAAATGTCTGCCACTCACGATTATCCTTACGCATTCCTTCTTCATCGGCAAATGCACTAGACCAACCAAAGGATAGACGGTAACGGTCTGAGGACTGGCTCCATTTATCGCTAGCTCTCTCCATTTCCTGCATTTCACGGTAGTGGGGTAGGAGAGCAGTCGCACTCGAGCCGACCACCAGCACGGCCAAGAGTTGCCCCACCATCATCAATGTCATCATACGTTTGAGAGGGAGTTTCCCTTTCAATAGATCCACCAGACTATTTTCTTGTAAACCAAGTAGATACACGATACTTAATAAGGTAGAAATCCCTACCAAGGCCAATCCATAAAGCAAAAGACCAATGATGACCAGTTGTACCGTTGCCATAAACAAGGCACCTTGATACCAGAGAATCCCCAATCCCAAAAGACTGGATACCAGCACTGAGCAGATAAGCTGTCTCACATCTTCTAACACTGGTCTGAGAGCCACCCCAAACAAGCTCTCACCAGCTATTAAGCGAATCCCTGCTTGACGAAGGGACTTGATCCGATAAATCAGGGTCAGACTCATAAAGGTCAGCAGAAAAATAGCTAGACTCAGTAGCCCCATAGGGGTGGCCGCCAATAATAAGACTATCGAAAATGGATCTTCTCCATTCGAAACAAAGCCTTGATAACCAAGTTCTTTCAAGGTGGTCTGTAAACTCACTCCATCCAAACTTCCTGACACAATCAAGTAAGACCCTAATAAATCACTCGTTTCTGAACTCTCCTTGGAGGAAATGGTCAGACCTTCTGGAAGCTCTCCCTCACCATAAGTGGCATAGATAAAGCGTGTTTCTCCAGCTTCATTTGGCTCAACAATCCGACGGGCGATGAGACTATTATGCTCTACCGCCAAGTGACTCAAAGCCTCTGTCACCTCTTCGCGACTAGCTACTGGTTGATTTATCACCATTCCTGTCACATCAACAGAAGGATAGTTACCAAATAAAATCTCTTCTCGATGGTCAACGGAAGTTATCACCATATAAAGCGATACCAATACCATTGAAATCAAAATAAATAAACGTTTCATCATTTCCTCCAAAAAGTTACTTGGTCACTTAGTGAGAAGGTGACCAAGTAAAGCTAAACAATAGGGCTATACCATTCTAAACATTATAGTAGAATGCAACTTTCTCTCCCCAAGAAGTACGAATCCATGCACGAGAAGTCCCTCCAGCACCAGCATATCCCTTATCAGATGAACCAGTTTTTCTACTAACAACTGTTGAGCTATGATATTCTGAAGAGTGATAGTAGTTTGAGTAAGCACCTCCGTCACCTGAACCATACGTCCAGACACCACCATCTGGATACTTAACCGCGGCCGATACTACTGCTACACTTCCACCTAATGTTGCTGCAATGCTCGCTACAAGGGCTAATTTTTTAACTGTTTGTTTCATATTGATACTCCTCTATTTTTTATTTTATCATAAATATTTATTATATATTGTCCATTTTCTATTCAAGTAAAACTAAGTCATGGATCATAGACCTTTTCAAAGCAACACCTCATGGTATCCTCTCCTTATTTTTCTAATTTAGTCTATCAAGTTGTATTTATTATATGTTATGAATAAATTTTTTGAGACTAAGTAGACATAACTAAATTTTATTTAAACCACCAAGTAACTAAATAAAATAAACTAAAAAAGTTCATACTGTAATCTCCTTTCACATTTTTATTAATTATAAATTATTCTTAAATAAACTCAAAGGACATCAATGTCCTTAAAATAGAACCATTTCGTGTCATTTTTAGCTTATATATAAAAAACAGTCCTAAAGACGAACTTTAGAACTATTTCAATACTAGAACAAGGACATTTTTGTCACTGATTCACTATGTTTATAAATATTTTTTTAAATCTTCTTGCCATTGTTTCTCCAACATAGTAACTAAATAAGAATTTTCTATTATATCAGCAAATAGCTTCGATTTCTGATAGAACTGTTCGGCAGAAACATAATCATTGTTTATTATTAGAGATAATTTCCACTCCAACATTAATATAATTGGTTTCTTCTGAAAATCTTGTGTTTTTTCCATTACATGATTAAGGCTAAAGATATAAGCTCCGAGTGAATCATAAGACGACAAATTATCCAAACAGGCTAGACCCGAAAACAAAGTGTTACTTAAAGCAAACAGATATTCTGGTGCAATTAATTCTACATGATTTGTCAAACGAACTAAAAACGAATGAATTCTGTTAATTTCTTCAATCTGATTTTGACCTTGTTTTATCTTTGTAAGCACTATAGCAAAATATAAGTTGATAACTTCTAATTCATTTATCAAAAACAATTCCTTATCATAAATTGTTTTAAAATAATCGTCCAGTACGGTTTCCCCATATTCTGGTCGTCCGCTTCGAATAACATCTATCGTTGCTCTAGTAGCTTCAAACCATATTTTTTCCTCATTAGGAAGTTGCTCATAAAATAAATCCTCTATCTCTTCCAAACACGCTTCCTTCTTATCATACTCCTCTTCTTTACCATAGATTGGTTCACGTAAAATTTGGTATTTCAATTCTAAATAAGCAGGAGGAAGAGCTGAAAAATCCGGCATAAGGCTATAAGCTGGAACTCCTAGCCGGCGAGCAATATAGTCTAACTTGGGCAAACTTGGTTGCGAAGCTCCACTTTCAATTCGCGACAGTTGACGAACTGTCAGTTCTTGCTCATCTCCACAAAAATCTGGACGACTAATTCCTTTTTCTATCCGAATCTCTTTAATTTTTTGACCAATTAACATCAGACGCCTCCTCTTCTACCTGCTTCGAAAAATACTGTGAAACTTAAAAAATTGTAACGGCTACATCTTTCCTACTCATAAGATTTCATAGCTTCTTCCACTTCTGCCAAGGTGACCCCAAACAACTCTAGGCGTTTGAGGAGTTGCTTGCCGTTGGAATAGCCGATTCGGATAGCCTCTCCTAGATATTCTCTACGCTTACGGCTATCTGCCCCTGCTAGAAAACCAAGGCGTATCAAGTCGCTACGACTGATGTCAAAATGACTCTCATGTTCAAATTGTTCTGTAACCTGAGCTAGAGCCGTTTTCAGGTCTTCATAGCTGGCATGCTCAATTCCCAGAGAACGCCCCTTGCTCTTGGACTTAGGAACAGCTTCATCTCGCTTGAGAAAGGCATGCTGAACTGTTGGAATGGCCGTCATAATCATGCGCCGAATCCGCTCCCCATTAAAATCTGGGTCTGTAAAGACAATGACTCCATGGCGTTGGTGTAGACGCTGAATCCGCTCTAGATCCTGGTCATTGATGGCAGAACCTCGGGTCTCATAGGTCTCCACATCGAAATAGCGTTTGAGATTGGCCGTATCATCGCGCCCTTCGACCACGATAACTTGAGAAATTTTTTCTTTCATTACTTGCTGTCCAACCCAAAAATTCGTTCTGCATTTGCAGTCGTTGCCGCCGCCAGCTCTTCTGTCGTCATACCACGCAAGTCTGCGATAAAGTCCACTACATAGCGAGTGTAGGCTGTTTTGTTTTCGCGACCACGTTTAGGAACAGGAGCCAAGTAGGGAGCATCCGTCTCCACCAAAATCTTGTCCAAAGGTAACTCTCTAGCCGCCTCTTGGATATCGGTTGCCTTCTTAAAAGTCACCACTCCTGAGAAGGAAATGGTCATGCCAAGCTCGGCAAACTTCTCTGCCCATTCAAGAGTTCCTGAGAAAGAATGCATGATGCCACCTCGAGGACCAACGCCCTCGCTCTTGATAATCTCATAGGTATCTTCCAACGCATCACGGGTATGAACTACAAAAGGCAAATCCAAGTCCTTAGATAACTGAATCTGACGACGAAAAACCTGCTCCTGCACCTCTTTCGGTGCTGTCATCCAATGGTAGTCCAATCCAATTTCACCTAAAGCAACAACCTTGGGATGCTTGAGCTTATCAAGCAAGTAGGCTTCAATCTCCTCTGTGTAAGTTCCAGCTTCTGTAGGATGCCAACCAATAGTTGCGTAGAGTTGGTCGTACTCATCCACCAACTCCAAGGCACGCTCAATCGTCGGTTGATCAAAACCAACAATATTCATCTGTGTCACACCCATCTCAGCAGCCAAGGCAATTTCTTCTGCCTCACGACCTGCAAATTCTTCTACATTCAAGTGTGTATGTGTATCAAAAATCATCTCTTCTAACCTCGTTTTCTATCTACTATTATAGCAAAAAAACTGACCTCTCTCCTCATCTGTACAAAATATTCTAAAATCCATCGTCCTCTCTTGACGCTATTTTCCCAAAGCAGTATAATAGCACTTATTGAAATTTTCAGAAAAGGAAAATACCATGTTTACAAAATTAAAACAGACTTTTATCGGTCGTCCTCTTAAGTCCTTAACAGAAGGCGAGGGAGGTCTGCTGGGAAAAATGCAGGCCTTGGCCATGTTGTCTAGCGACGCTCTATCTTCTATTGCCTATGGGCCTGAGCAAGTAGTCCTCGTCTTGGCTAGTCTCTCTCCTCTTGCGATATGGTGGAGCCTTCCTATCGGCCTCTTTGTCCTCCTGCTCCTAGCTAGCCTGACCGTCTCCTACCGTCAAATCATCCACGCCTACCCTCAAGGGGGAGGGGCCTATATGGTTACTCGAGAAAATCTATCTCCCGAACTTGGCTTAATCGCTGGAGGTAGTCTGCTAGTTGACTACATGCTGACTGTGGCGGTATCGGTGTCATCTGGAGCCGATGCTATCACAGCAGCTCTCCCTGCTCTCCACCCTTACAACCTCCACATTTCCATTTTTCTAGTTTGCTTGCTTATGCTCTTGAATTTACGGGGCTTAAAAGAATCTGCCAGTTCACTGATGATTCCTGTCTATCTCTTTATCATCAGTACTGTCTTTCTCTTGCTCTACGGAATCTTTCAACTAATGACAGGGGCTCTCAGCTATCAGGCAACTTCACCTATTGGGCATGCTGTTCCGAGCCTGTCTATCGTTCTCATTCTAAGAGCCTTTACCAGCGGCTCTGCCTCTCTGACAGGAGTTGAAGCTATT
Organism: Streptococcus mitis; assembly: GCF_003942995.1. GTDB lineage: Bacteria > Bacillota > Bacilli > Lactobacillales > Streptococcaceae > Streptococcus > Streptococcus mitis_CV. The sequence continues at coordinate 126,482 of NZ_RJOH01000003.1, forward strand.
TCAAATGCCGTTCCCTTTTTCAAGACTCCAAAAGAAAAGAATGCTGCTCAGACCTTGACCATTATGGCCTTGATTTTAGGTTTTCTTTTTGCTGGTATCACCTTCCTAAACTACTGGATGGGGATTCTGCCTCAACACGGAGAAACTATTCTTTCACAGATGGCTCAAGGCATCCTTGGTAGTTCCTTCTTAGGTCACCTTGGCTATTATATCTTCCAATTCTCCACAGCCTTGATTTTAGCCGTAGCTGCAAATACTGGCTTTTCGGCCTTCCCTATGCTAGCTTACAATATGGCTAAAAACAAATACATGCCCCATCTCTTTATGGAAAAAGGAGACCGCCTAGGCTACTCTAATGGAATTTTAACTCTGGCTTTTGGGGCTATGATTCTTCTTCTCATTTTTAATGGCAATACCGAACGTTTGATTCCCCTTTATACTATCGGGGTCTTCGTTCCCTTTGCCCTTTCTCAGACTGGGATGATTCGCCATTGGAAAAAAGAAAAAGGGGCAAATTTCTTAAAACCTGCCCTTGCCAATATCCTTGGAGCTATCATTTGCTACGCTATCGTGCTGATTCTGCTCTTTTTCCGTCTCAGTGATATCTGGCCTTTCTTCCCGATTATTCTCGTACTCACCCTACTCTTCTTGGCGATTCACAGTCATTACCAAAAAGTGGCCCAACAACTACGACTCTATGAAGGCATCGAAAAACGTACCTACGACGGCAATCTGGTTCTGGTCCTAGTAGGAAATGTCACCCGAGTCAGTGTCGGAGCCATTAACTACGCTCAAAGTATCGGTGACGAAGTCCTAGCCATGCATATTTCTACCAAGGAAACAGCAGAAAAAGACCAAGAAATTCTCCAAGAATTTGCCGATTACTTCCCAACCATTACTCTGAAGAACATCAAGACCAGCTACCGCGACATCATCACCCCTACTGTCAAGTATGTTAAACGAATCTCTGAGGAGGCCCAGAGAAAGAACTATACAGTCACTGTCCTCGTTCCCCAGTTTATCCCTAATAAACCTTGGCAAAATATTCTACACAATCAAATGAGCCTCAAACTCAAATACGCCCTCCGTTGGCACCAAGACGTCGTTGTCGCTAGCTACTCTTATCACTTAAAAGAATAAAGAAAAGGCCCTACCAGAACCAATAAGTATCTGGTAAGGCCTTTTTCTGAATCCTATCACTATGCTTGTACTCAATGAAAATCAAAGAGCAAACTAGGAAGCTAGCCGCAGGCTGCTCAAAGCACTGCTTTGAGGTCGTAGATGAAACTGACGAAGTCAGCTCAAAACACTGTTTTGAGGTTGCAGATGAAACTGACGAAGTCAGTCACATATATACGGCAAGGCAACGCTGACGTGGTTTGAAGAGATTTTCGAAAAGTATTAACTGAAAAGCATGACTAGGAATATCATTGAATATGGTTAGCTAAATCTTCCTGAGCTTTTTTATTTGACTCAACTTTTTCTTTCAGCCATTTTTCATAGAGTTCCTGGTACTGTTTAGCAGTTACTGGCTCTTTTTGCAGTTCAACATATTTGTAGTTATCCGCATTTCCCTTATGACCAACAAATGAGAATGGTCCTGTAAACGGTACAGTCTTACGGAAGATTGGGTTAGCTCCACCACTTTGAACTGGTAGGAAGAGGGCAGTATCTGTCAACCAAGCTTGAGCTTCAGCATATTTTTCATAGCGAGCTTGAGTATCTGTGATTTCCGCATCAGCCTGATCCAAGAGTTTCTTGTAGTCAGCAAGACCAATTTTGTCCTTAACTTCCTTGTCTTTTCCTTCAGACAAGCCCATGTTTTTCAACTGAGAACCTGTCTCTGGATCAAGGATGGCTAGATAAGTCTTAGGATCTGAGTAATCTCCACCCCATCCTGAGATGTCGATATCGTAATCTTTTTGTTCTGCTGTATCTGCAAAGTAGGTTGCCTGGTCTTTTTCATCTGGAGAAAGTTGGATAACATCAATGACTACATTATCCTTACCAAGAGTTTCTTCTACTGTTTGTTTGAAAGATCCAGCCTGTTGCACATCCAACTTAGCAGTCTGATCAACTGGCATATCCAAATGAATTGGGAAAGTTACTCCCTGTGCTTGCAGACTTTCTTTGGCCTTGGCAAACTTCTCTTTGGCTTTTTCAGGATTCAAGAAGGCTTGCTTAGCATCGTTTAGATTGATATTTGCCCAATCTTTACCATAATTGACAATTTTCTCATTAACAACATCACCGAAGTTCTTATCACCAACTTGAACAAAGTTACTTGGTGTAATCGTATTACGCAAGATACGGTCTGCTCCATCTTCACCATTTGTCTGTGCTGCATAGGCATGACGATCAAAGGCAAAGTTGATAGCCTGACGGAAATCTTTATTTTGCATAGCTGCGCGTGAATCTGTCTTTTCCTTATCAGACTGTTTCATAGTCTGCTTGTAGCTTTGACGATTCACGTTGAAAAGATAATAGAAAGTAACTGAGTTTTGCGGTGTGTAGGTAATCTTGTCCTCATTTCCCTTCTTAAGTTCAGCAAATACTGAACTTGTTGGGAAGATACGGCCATCTGTATAATTACCATCCAAGAAACCTCTAGCAATGCTGTCTTGGTCAGAACCGTCAAAGAAAGAGAGTTTCACTTTCTCAATTTTAACATTATCCTTATCCCAGTAATTAGGGTTTTTGTCAAGTTCAATCAAAGATTTGGATGTGAATGATTTAAATAAGTAAGGACCATTTGACAAGATACTTGATGGTGTCACACTTCCAAAGTCATCTCCCTGAGACTTCAAGAAGGCTTCATTTACAGGACTAAGGATACTTGCTGTTGTTTTAGAGTTCCAATAAGTCTCAGGTTGGTTGAGGGTGTATTGTAGCGTGTAATCATCCACTGCCTTAACACCAACAGTTCCAAAATCAGATGATTTCCCTTCAACATAGTCTGCTAGTCCCTTGATAGAGTCTTGAACCAAGTACAAGTTCTCAGCTTTTTTATCAGCCGCATACTTGAGACCAGTCACAAAATCATGAGCCGTCACATCCGCATACTCTTCTCCTTCAGAAGTGTACCATTTAGCCCCCTGACGGATTTTATAAGTGTAAGTCAAACCATCTTTTGACACGGTCCATGACTCAGCCATAGATGGAATGAGATTGCCATACTGGTCGTTTTCCAACAACCCATCAATCAAGTTGGTTGTGATACTAGATGTAGAGTCTCTGGTAGAAGTAATATAATCCAAGGTATCTGGGTTATTGACAAAGATATAAGAGTAAGTCTTGTCTGCATTACTTGATTGGGAAGACCCACATGCTGCTAGAGCTAGACCTGCTGTCAAAGCCATAGCTCCAAAAAGCATAACTTTTGATTTCTTCATGATTATTCTCCATTTTTACAGTATGTGAAATATTATACACCATTTGAGCAAAAATATAAAGCTTTTTGTACTTTTTTACAAAAATAAAAATCAGTAGACTCGAGTTCCTACTGATTTTTGATATGGTTCGTTTGGATTATGCAGCCAAAACTTTGCGTCCTTTACGACGACGAGCTGCTAATACGCGACGACCGTTTTTAGTTGACATACGGTTACGGAATCCGTGTTTGCGCGCACGACGAAGTTTACTTGGTTGATAAGTACGTTTCACGATGAATACCTCCTCATAGATTTTGTATTCGTTTAGCCGGCTATAAAGTGATCAGTTACTAAACATACTTTACTATTCTATCTGATTCTTTTACTTTTGTCAATAGCTCTAGGCAAATGTTTCCAGCTTTTTAGCGCTTTTTCGAATGTAAGCCCTATCTACGATACTGTTTCAAGAAACGAGTCATCTTTTCTTGTATTTGGGCTAGTTCATCGACACGAGGAAGGTAAACGATACGGAAGTGGTCTGGTTCCTGCCAGTTAAAACCTCGACCATGAACCAAGAGAACCTTTTCCTGCTTCAAGAAATTAAGGACAAACTGCTCATCATCATCGATGCGGTACATATTGCGGTCGATTTTAGGAAAGATATAGAGTCCGGCCTTGGGTTTAACAGCAGACAAACCTGGGATTTCTTGAATAGCATTGTAGATGAAATTTCTTTGCTCATAAATTCGTCCACCAGGAAGAAGTAATTCATCGACTGATTGGTGACCGCCCAAGGAAGTTTGTACGACTTGTTGAGCCAAAACATTAGAGCAAAGGCGCATATTGGACAGCATATTGAGACCTTCGATATAGCCTTTAACATGTGTCTTAGGTCCAGACAAGACCATCCAACCCACACGGAAACCAGCGATACGGTGGGATTTTGATAGACCATTCATGCTAACACAGAAAACATCTGGCGCCAGGCTCGCCACAGGCGTATGCACATGCCCATCCATTACCATGCGGTCGTAGATTTCATCCGCAAAGATAATCAAATCATTTTGACGGGCAATCTCAATAATCTCCAACAAAAGTTCCTTAGGATAAAGGGCTCCAGTTGGATTGTTTGGATTGATAAGGACGATTGCCTTGGTATTGGAAGTGATTTTTGACTTGATATCGTCAATATCTGGGTACCATTCTGCAACTTCATCACAGACATAGTGAACGGCATTTCCCCCAGCTAGGCTGACAGCTGCTGTCCAGAGAGGATAGTCTGGCATTGGTACCAAGACCTCATCCCCATTGTCCAAAAGCCCCTGCATGGACATGACAATCAGCTCACTGACACCATTTCCAAGGTAGATATCATCAATATCTACATTTGGGAATTTCTTCAATTGGCAATACTGCATGATAGCCTTACGGGCTGAGAAAATCCCTTTCGAGTCAGAATAACCTTCACTATCACGCGCATTCATAATCAAGTCATGAATGACTTCGTCTGGCGCTGTAAAACCAAATTCTGCTGGATTTCCTGTATTCAGACGTAAAATCTTTTCTCCATTTGCTCGCATCCGCATGGCTTCTTCCAAAACAGGACCACGGATATCATAAGCAACATGCTCTAACTTACTAGACTTATTATATTCTTTCATCTTGTTTCCTCAATTCATCAGGATAGTAACATTATACCACTAGAAAGAAAATGCGACAAGTTTACTGAAACGTGTGACTAGTTTCGTATAGAAGAAAAGCCTCGCTAAAAGCGAGGTCAAGACAGGGGAGATAGCAGGTATTTTGCGAAAGTCACATCACATACCAAAAGATAAACCTAGAAAAAGCAAGCCTAAAAAGGAGTCATAAAGAAGATTGAACATGAGGAAAAGCCCCCATATCATCAAGCAATCCCAACGCCCACTTCGTTTAGCGACTAGGAACAATAACAGATGGTAGAGTACATGAAAGACTAAAAATCCGATAAAACCTGGATAAAGAAGCGGTACCAGACTCTCTAATTGCCAGATCATGATAACTTCTACCAAGACTGACACTAGGATAATTCCATAATAAAGGAAATTTGATTTTTTTGATTCTTGAAAAGAGTGCTTCATCATTCTCCCTCCCTTCACTTCTTTCCTGCTATCCTTTCTTTTATTTTATCATATATTTATATAGATTTTAAGCGCTAACATTCTTTTGAAAAATACTTTTTTTACTTTACTTCTATAGTGAAAAGGTTTACAATTATAGTAAGAAAATTTCAGGAGGTTTCATTATGGCACAACGTTACCAAAATATTATGGTCGCAATCGATGGTTCTAAGGAAGCGGACTTGGCTTTTGTCAAGGGAGTTCATTCTGCTCTACGAAACGACGCTAAACTCACCATCGCACATGTCATTGACATACGCGCTCTCCAAAGCGTATCCACCTTTGATGCTGAAGTTTACGAAGAACTCCAAGTCGACGCCGAAAGTCTGATGAAAGAGTACGAAAAACGTGCTAAAGATGCTGGTGTGACAGATGTTCACATCGTTATTGAAATGGGAAATCCAAAGACCCTACTAGCGCGTACTATTCCAGATGCTGAAGAAGTGGACCTTATCCTCGTTGGCGCAACTGGTCTCAACGCCTTTGAACGCCTCTTGGTCGGTTCTTCATCTGAATACATCCTCCGCCATGCTAAGGTCGATTTGCTGGTAGTCAGAGAACAAGAAAAAACCTTATAATCACGAAAAAAGGAGCTCAGTGCTCCTTTTTGTTTACTATTTATACTCTTCGAAAATCAAATTCAAACCACGTCAACGTCCATCTACAACCTCAAAACAGTGTTTTGAGCAGCCTGCGGCTAGTTTCCTAGTTTGCTCTTTGATTTTCATTGAGTATTATTTCTCTCTTTATGGCGTTCATAAGCCTTGAGCTGACGCTGCAGTTCCTTTTTAATAGCAGGTTCTGGAGCATATTTTTCTTCCCAATCATCTGGCTTTAAGATTTTGTGGGTCACTGGATCAAAATGAGCCTTGCCATCTGGGAAAATTTTCCCCATATTGGCCTGATGAACAATATCAAAAATACGTTCTGGATCCACCCCCATCAAGACAAAACTACCGTAGGTAAAGTAAAGTGTGTCAATCAGGGCATCTACCTGACCTATCAAATCTTGCTGAGCAGGCGTCTTCTTAGCTACTTTATCTGCTGCCTTATCCAGAGCTTGATGAAGTTGCGATAGAGCTTGACCAAAGTCCTCTTCAGAAGGACTGGCAGCTCTAACAAATTCCACCAATTCTTCTATTTTAAAGCCAGCCCTGTGGGTTGCACCTTCTAAATCCCAAGCTCGAGGTTCTTCTTGGGTTCGTTCATCCATCATGTGGTGGAAGGTCTTGACCTTATTGAAATGATAGTCACGGCTGACAAAAACTTTTTCTGAAGCTAGAACACCAAAATGTTCCAAGGCCTTATGGATTCCGTCTTGCTGATTGCTAGTGGTGATGTGCTTGGCAACTTCCTTGACACTGCTACTACCATTTCCCATAGCGACCGACATACCGACACCCGCCAGCATTTCTAGGTCGTTATCTGAGTCACCAAAGGCCATGACTTGGTTGAGGTCAAAGCCATATTCTTTCCCGACTCGGCGTATGCCTTCCAATTTAGAGTTTCCTTGATTGATGACATCCGCTGCAAAAGGATTGCTACGTGTCAATTTCAAGTCTTCAAAATCAGCTGCCGCCTTCTCAGATTCTTCTGGCGTCATCAGCATCAAAACTTGGTAGATAGGCTGATTCATCAGATGAAGCAGGTCTTCTTCCTTTTGGGGAACAATCTTGCTGACCATACGATTAAAGGAATGACTCACTGTCCGAGTTAAAACAGAGGGAACGAAGCGACTGATTCGTTGGGAAAAAGAACCCAAACCAAAAGACATGATTTTGGAACCCAACATGGCATCCTTGGTCCCTAGGGCAATCTCCTTGCCCTCTTTTTTAGCATAAGTAATGAGGTGACGCAAATGTAACTTGGAAATTGGGCTCGTGAACAAGACTCTGTCTTTAGTAAAGATATACTGGCCATTGTAGGTTACCGCAAAGTCCAGGTCCAAATCGTCCATCAATTCCTTAACAAAAAAAGGTCCTCGTCCTGTCGCTACACCGACAAGCACCCCTTGTTCTTTGACGATTTTAATCGCGTCCTTAGTGGATTTCAAAACACTCTTGCGATCGTTGACCAAGGTTCCATCGATATCAAAAAAAACAGCTTTGACTTCCATCCTATCCCAATCTCCCCTTTTGTGATACAATGATTATACCACATTTCAGAAAGAGTGAGTAAATCATGCCTAAGAAAATCCTTGTTTTACATACAGGTGGGACTATTTCCATGCAGGCCGATGCTTCTGGAGCTGTTGTGACAAGTTCAGATAATCCCATGAACCATGTGTCCAATCCTCTCGAAGGAATCCAAGTCCACGCCTTGGACTTTTTTAACCTGCCAAGCCCACATATCAAACCCAAGCATATGCTGGCCCTCTACCAGAAAATTAAAGAGGAAGCAGATAATTACGATGGAGTGGTGATCACTCACGGGACCGATACTTTAGAGGAAACAGCCTATTTCCTTGATACCATGGAAGTTCCCCATATGCCTATCGTTCTAACAGGGGCCATGCGCAGCTCCAACGAACTCGGTAGTGATGGTGTTTACAACTATCTGAGTGCTTTAAGGGTGGCTAGCGATGACAGGGCTGCTGATAAAGGAGTTTTGGTCGTTATGAACGATGAAATCCACGCTGCCAAGTATGTAACCAAAACACATACGACCAACGTCAGCACCTTCCAGACTCCTACCCACGGCCCCCTTGGTCTCATCATGAAACAGGAAATACTCTACTTCAAAACAGCTGAACCTCGTGTTCGCTTTGACCTTGATCACATACAAGGTTTAGTCCCTATCATCTCGGCTTATGCTGGTATGACAGATGAGCTGATTGATATGCTGGATTTGGAACAATTGGACGGCTTGATTATCCAAGCCTTCGGAGCTGGTAATATTCCCAAAGAAACGGCTCAAAAATTAGAAAGCCTTCTGCAAAAAGGAATCCCAGTCGCTCTGGTTTCACGATGCTTTAACGGTATAGCGGAACCTGTTTATGCCTACCAAGGTGGGGGCGTGCAGTTGCAAAAAGCAGGCGTTTTCTTTGTCAAAGAACTTAACGCCCAAAAAGCCCGCTTGAAACTCCTCATCGCCATCAATGCCGGACTAACAGGGCCAGCTTTGAAAGACTATATGGAAGGCTAATACTCTTCGAAAATCTCTTCAAACCACATCAGCTTCTATCTGCAACCTCAAAACAGTGTTTTGAGCTGACTTCGTCAGTTTCATCTACAACCTCAAAGCAGTGCTTTGAGCAACCTGCGGCTAGCTTCCTAGTTTGCCTTTTGACTTTCATTGAGTATAACTCCTACTCTAGAAAGCAAAATCAGGAAATCTTCACGATTCCCTGATTTTTTCTATTTACGTTTTCGTGTGGAACGACGTTCTGTCAAACCATGAGGTAAGAGAACTTCACGTTCTTCCAACTCTTCCTTGTGCATAATCTTAGTCAACATACGCATACTAATGGCACCAAGGTCATAAAGAGGTTGGGCAATAGTTGTCAAGTTTGGACGGGTAAAGCGAGAGACTTGTGAATCATCACTAGTAATGATTTCAAACTCTTCTGGTACTGACACACCCTTATCAGCAAGGCCATTCAAGACACCTGCTGCCAACTCATCACCTGTTACAACTGCTGCAGTTGCATTTGATGAAATCAAGCGTTCTGCCAAGGCATAGCCATCTTCATAAGTGTATTTAGACTCAAATACCAATCCTTCGCTATAAGAAATCCCTGCTTTTTTCAAGGCTTCCTTGTAGCCAACCAAACGAACCTTACCATTGATGTCATCCACTAGTGGACCGCTTACGAAAGCAATGCGCTCATTTTCTTTAGCAAGGTAGGTTACTGCATCAATCGTTGCTTGTTTGTAGTCAATATTAACACTTGGAAGCTGGTGCTCCACATCTACTGTTCCCGCAAGAACAACTGGTGTTCGAGAACGAGAAAACTCTGAACGAATTTTTTCAGTCAAGTGGTACCCCATAAAAATGATACCATCCACTTGCTTAGAAAACAGTGTATTGACAACTGAAACTTCCTTGTCATCGTCCTCATCACTATTAGCAAGGACAATATTGTACTTGTACATTTCAGCGATATCATCAATCCCTTTAGCAAGTGTTGAGAAATAACCATTGGTAATATTGGGGATCACAACACCGACAGTGGTTGTCTTTTTACTTGCAAGACCACGCGCCACTGCATTTGGACGGTAATCCAAACGGTCAATCACCTCAAGCACTTTTTTACGGGTGTTCTCTTTTACATTCTTATTGCCATTGACTACACGGCTAACTGTCGCCATTGAAACTCCTGCTTCACGGGCGACATCATAAATCGTTACTGTATCGTCTGTATTCATTCCATTTCCTTTCTATATCATACCTCACGAGACTCTAAAAAAAGAGACGGTATGAAAATTTCGTTTTCATGATTCTATTTATTCCATTTTATCACTATTTGTAAACACTTTCAAGCATTTTTTGAAGATTATTTGAAAAAATTTCATAGGAAGCTATGTTTATGAAGAAAAAATCACCTTTTCTTGATTTTTAATCCTATTTACTGTATGATAAGGGAAAAGAAAGGGGGAAGAAATATGGCTTTTACCAATACACACATGCGATCAGCTAGTTTTGGCATTGTTACCAGCTTGCCTGATGATGTTATTGACTCTTTTTGGTATATCATCGACCACTTCTTAAAAAATGTCTTTGAATTGGAGGAGGAACTCGAGTTTCAATTGCTCAATAACCAAGGAAAAATTACCTTCCACTTTTCAAGTCAACACCTCCCTACAGCCATTGATTTTGACTTTAACCACCCTTTCGACCCTCTTTATCCCCCCAGAGTACTGGTTTTAGACATGGACGGTAGAGAAACTATCCTCCTCCCAGAAGAAAATGACCTATTTTAAAAACTCTAGCCTTCAGTTACAAACGACTGAAAACTAGAGTTTTTTCTATTGTTTCAAAGCATTATACAAGTTGCGGATCGGTTGCTTTAATGTAGGATGGATAAAATGAGGCGCAATTTCCTGTAAGGACTCAAGGACAAAAAGGCGTTCCGCTATGTAAGGATGAGGCAAGATAAGCTCATCTGTATAAATGACCTGGTCCTCCACAAAGAGCAAGTCCAAATCAATCAAACGAGGCCCCCAATGTACTTCTCTCACCCGTCCCATCTCTGACTCAATGGCTAACAAGGTCTCTAATAGAACTGGGGCCGGCAACCAGGTTTCAACCTCAACCACTTGATTAGCAAAGCTATCTTGCTCCACACCACCCCAAGGCTCCGTCGTCAAGATACTAGACTCTTTGAGAATATGGATACCTCGATTTCGCATTTTCTCAATGGCTTGTTTCAAGTTTGCTTGTTTATCTCCCATATTGCTTCCTAGGGCGATAAAGGCTCGTTGCTTGCGGCGATGAATGGTTACCGAGCAAGTATCTAGTGGCAAATGCACTGGCGCCCAAGGTTTTTTCAGTTCCAACTTCATTTCTTGGACAAGAGGATAAGCCTCAAAAGTACGTTCTACCAGTTTATAAGCTACCGTTTCAATTAAATCTTCACTCGTTTCCTGAAACCATGCCGTCCACTGCTGGCACAATTCTCCGTAATGGACAGAGGCTGTTAAATCCAAATCTGTCGCCGCCTTGGTCATATCATAGGATAGGATTGCGGAAATAACAAACTTCTGCCCCAATTCTTTCTCACTAGGAAAAAGACCATGATAAGCAAAAATTTCCAAATCCTTAATCTGCAGTTGATCCATAATGATTCCTTTCTAGAAAAATCCGCCTAAAGCGGATTCTTTTTATACTCAATGAAAATCAAAGAGCAAACTAAGAAGCTAGCCGCAGGCTGCTCAAAACACTGTTTTGAGGTTGCAGATGGAAGCTGACGTGGTTTGAATTTGATTTTCGAAAAGTATTATAGTCCCATTAAACGATAAGCCTGATCTCGAAGGTCCTTATCTGCTTCAAATAGACCACGAGCTACTGTCGTCAAGGTTGCAGTGCCTGGTTTTCTAACACCACGCATGCTCATACACATATGTTCCGCCTCAATAACAACAAAGGCTCCTTTAGCGCCTAGATAGTCCATCAAAGCATCGGCTACTTCGATATTCAATCGTTCTTGAATTTGTGGTTTTTTCGAATAAACTTCAACCGTACGGGCTAGCTTAGACAAACCTGCCACACGGCCATCTGGAATATAGGCAATATGCGCTCTACCATAAAATGGCAAGAAGTGGTGTTCACACATAGTATGGAAAAAAATATCCTTTTCTACCACCATATTATCGTCAATAATCTCAAAGGATTTGGACAAATGTTCCTCTGCTGTTTGACCAAGACCTGAAAAAATCTCTTGGTACATACGAGCGACACGAGCAGGTGTTTCCTGCAAGCCCTCGCGATTAACGTCCTCTCCTACAGCCTCGATAATCATTTTTACAGCTGCTTCAATCTTTTGTGTATCCATTTTCGTTCTTCCTCTCCATCAGATAGGCTCTCACTTGGCTCAAGAAATACAAGGAACCTGTGACAATCCTAACTGTTTGTTTCTCTTCTGTTTTATCTGTCAATTTTTGCTCTAGAAAATCCTGCCAACCTTGGTAGCTGAGATTTCTAGACTTGGCTGCCTCTTTCAGCACGTTTTCATCAGTCGCCCGACTATCGTCAAAATGTGTCAGGGTAAGCTCGGTATCTGGGATTTGCTCCAACAAATCCAACATATCCTCCAAGGCCTTGGTTTTGATACAAGTAAAGAGGATTTCCTTACGATAATCTGCAAAGCGTTCTTGCAAGGTTGCTAATAAAGCCTTGATAGCATGGGGATTGTGGGCTCCATCCAAAATCATCAAGGGATCTCTTGACACGATTTCCAAACGCCCTGGCCAACTTGTTTCTTCCAAGGCTTGAGCAAGCAAGTGATTACTTGCTAGTTCTCGACCATCTTCTTGACAAAAAGTATCAAGTAAAGCTATGGCCATTCCAGCATTCTCTATCTGGTGCAAACCAAGCAGGCCAGTCTGGAAGCGACCTTGCCTGACAACACTTGTATAGTCAAAGACTTCGCCTGTAACCACACTCTTTTGATGGCTGACCTGATAATCTGTCCCGTAGGCAAATCTCGGCGCATCTTTCCCTTCCGCGATGTGGTCAATCACAGCCAAAGCTTCTGGAGCGATACGACCTGTCACCAAGGGAATACCTTGTTTGATAATACCAGCTTTCTGCTCTGCTATAGCTTCCAAGGTGTCACCAAGTAGGGCTACATGGTCCAATCCAATGGTCGTAATTCCTGTTAAAATTGGCTGGCAGACATTGGTACTATCCAAAAGTCCGCCCATGCCCACTTCCATAATGGCCACATCTACTTGTTCAGAGGCAAAGTAATCATAGGCTATAGCTGTGATTATCTCAAACTCGGTTGTTCCCTGCAAATTAGCAGCCGTTTCTCCTTCCAGCAAAGTCTGATAGTCTGCCATAAGGGCTTCTAGTCTCTCTTCTGGAATAGATTCCCCATTGATGCTAATCTGGTCTGTATAATGAATGAGATAGGGCGAGCTGAACACCCCAACTGTCAGACCTAGCTTTTCCAGCATCTTTTTCAAAAAAGCAATGGTCGAGCCCTTGCCATTGGTCCCTCCGATATGGATGATCTTGAGTTTGAGATGGGGATTGCCACGCAAGGCTAATAGTTCCACCATACGTTCCAAGCCAAAATGCGGTTGGTCCGTCCGGTAGTTGGCAATCCACTGATTGTTTTCAATTTCTTTCATCTTATTTGTATTGTTTTAAATCTAGATTTTCCGCTTCATCAGCTAGACGAATAGCAGAGGCAATTTCAACCGCCATCTTGTGACTGGCTACGTCATGCACGCGCACCACTTCCACACCCTGTCTCGCAGCGATACTGGTTACATGAGCCGAAACCGTATCCCGATTGCGGAAACCAAGTTCGGTCTCAGGATTGACTTCAAAACCATTTTCTTCAAGGATATTGATGACAAACCTCTTACGCGAAACACCAAGAAAGATTGGATAGCCTTTCTGATGGAGTTTATCCAAGTCCCGTAAAAGGAGCAAATTTTCTTTCTTGGTCAGACCAAAGCCGATTCCTGGATCCAGCAGGATATTTTCTGGTGCAATACCCGCTTCGTCCGCTCTCGCTAAGGCTCTGTCAAAGAAAGCCTTCATCAAGTCTTCGATTGGCATTTTTTCAAAATCAGCTAACTCTTTTTCTGTAAAGGTTTGACCAAAGCCAAAATGAGGAAAGATGAGCGAGCTAGGATGCTGAGGTCGAGCCATGACTGGATTAAACATGATGACCACTTTCGCTCCATCTTTAGCTATCACATGGGCCATTTTTTCATCACCCATGAGACCAGTGATATCATTGACTAGATTGGCACCAGCAGCCAAAGCAGCCTCTGCCACCTGACTTTTCCAAGTATCAATGGAAATGAGGACATCACTTTCCTTGCGAATCGCTTTAATCACTGGAACCACACGCTGGATTTCCTCTTCTATCTCAACATAGCTACTTCCCGGCCGAGTCGATTCTCCACCGATATCTAGCATACTAGCCCCTTCTGCTATCAATTTACGAGCCTGCTGGAGCGCCTGCTCAAGAGCAAAAAATTGACCACCGTCCGAAAAGGAGTCTGGGGTTACATTGATAATTCCACAAATAGCTGTCTTTGCATGATTTGCTTTAGTTGACATATCGGTCACTCCCTCAAGGCTTTTCACCATATTATTTCTCTATTTTACCATAAAAAGAAAAAGATGGATACGATTGCATTCATCTTTCCCTAGTAGAAAGAGATCAGTTCCTACATGAAAACTTTCTAAACAGAAATTCCTAATGTCCGACTCATAATCACCACAAGAGCTAGCAAACAGAAAGCAACCCCATTCACAATCATGTGAAGTAAGATCGACATTTCCAAACGTTGGGTCTTATAAGCCGTCCAAGATAGAACGATCGACATACCTCCATAAATCAATAAAGAAGGTAGATTACTTGGTTGATGCAATAAAGCAAACACAATCGTACCGACTACAAATCCCAAGTTCTCTTTTCCTCGGAAAATCTTTTTAGGAACAATCCCACGGCACAAGATTTCCTCACAAATCGGAGCCAGCAAGGCTAGCAAGAAGAAACTGGAAATCAGTGAACTATTTTGAACCATATCGTTAATCTGAGACTGATTACTTGTTGTCGTCTCATTTGACAATTGCAATAAGATGGAACCAAGTATATTTGACCCGATAATAACTAGATAACTCAAGCCCAAACGTGCCAAATCCTTAGCTCTAAAAAAAGAAAAATTAAAACTTGCTAATTGCTTTTTACGAGCCCCTATAATAAACAGTGCCAGAATCACAATCGAAATACCAGCAACTATAAGCCCTGACTGTAACAGTGGTACTGCATTTAAAGTTAAAATAGCAGTAACCCCTATAGGAATCTGATATAAAATTGTCGCTAGCAAAAAGATTAACAGCCAGCCTGCACGATTCAATAATTCTTTCCACATACTTTTCTCTTTCATCACCTATCTCCTTTGTATTAAAAAAGGGGGGAAATCCCCCTGGGTAATTCTATTATAGGGCCATACTGATGTAGTTAAGGATAAACAAGGCATCCAAAATCCAAATCATAACATGAACATCTTTAGCTTGACCTTTGACAAGCTTAGTCAAAGTGTAAGTCAAGAAACCAACTGCAATCCCTTGAGTGATAGAGTAGCTGAATCCCATAAAGATAGATGTGAAGAAGGCAGGAACCGCTTCAGACATATCGTCCCAATGGATATTTTTCAAGCTAGCCAACATCATAATCCCAACGATAATCAAGATTGGAGCTGTAGCGGCTGTTGGTACAATCGCTAGAAGTGGACTAAAGAAGCTTGAGATCGCAAAACAGATAGCTACAACCAAGGCTGTCAAACCAGTACGTCCACCTGCACCGATACCAGCAGCAGACTCAACATAAGTCGTTACGTTCGAAGTACCAGCGATGGCACCAATTGAAGTACCAATCAAGTCAGAGTAAAGAGCCTTATCCAACTTAGCTGATTGGTGATTTTCACCATTTGTCGCTACGATACCAACTTTTTCACCTGTACCGATCAAGGTACCAATTGTATCAAAAATATCTGTCAATGAAAAGGCAAGAATAGCCATCAGAGTTTCAGGCAAGCGAGCTGTATCTGAAATCAAAGCTCCCAAACCTTCTGAACCAAGAGCTGCACCAAAAACTGTCTTCAAGTCTTCAAAGGCTGCACCAACATGGTTATTAGCAAAATCGATACTAGACAAATCTACCAAACCAACTGCAATAGCAAGAATAGTTGTTGTCAAGATAGAAAGGATAATTCCCCCTTTAATCCCTTTAATGACAAAGAAGATAGTAATGGCAAGTCCTGCAAGAGCCACCAAAACAGCCGGATTATTAAAGCTGACCAAGCCTGGAACTGCTGAAGCATTTGCTGTAATCGCTGCTTGAGCTTTATCAGCCCCTTCTCCTGCAACCGTGTAATTTCCTGGATCGATAGAGAATTTCAAAAGTCCAGCATTCTTAATCCCCACGTAGGCAAGAAAGACACCGATACCAGCTGAAATAGCTGAACGAAGAGCATTCGGAATCGATTCAATGATCATTTTACGAACATTTGTCAAGGTAATAATCAATGAGATAATTCCACAGATGAAGACCATAGCTAGGGCTTCTTGCCAAGAATAACCGAGTCCAAATACAACTGTAAAGGTAAAGAAGGCATTGAGTCCCATACCTGGTGCTTGAGCATATGGCAAGTTGGCGTAGAAGGCCATCATCAAAGTACCAGCAACTGCACCGATAATCGTTGCGAGGAATACACCCTGAGCAGGCATTCCTGTTTGCGAAAGAATTTGTGGGTTTACAAAGAGAATATAACTCATTGCAAAGAAAGTTGTTAAACCAGCGAGAACCTCTGTACGAACGTCTGTACCGTTCTCTTTTAGTTTAAATAATTTGTCCATTATCAATCTCCTTTTAATTTTTACGAACAATAATAGAATTATATCATTTATCATTCACTTTTTCAATATGTTTGTTTGATTTATTTAAGAATTTGATGAAATTTCTTTTTTTGTTTCGAATCTGCTTTTCTGCCTGCTTTCTGTTATAATAGTAGACATCTTATCTGAAAAGACACTAGAAAGGTCCCTATGACGAAAAAAATTATTGCAGTTGACCTGGATGGAACCCTACTCAACTCAGACAGTCAAATTTCTGACTTTACCAAAAAAACCATTAAAAAAGTTGTTGAAAAAGGCCATCAAGTTATTATTACGACAGGACGCCCTTACCGAATGTCAAAAGATTTTTACCGTGAACTAGGCTTAGACACTCCTATGATTAACTTCAACGGCTCCCTCACTCATTTACCAGACCAAGTTTGGAACTTTGAAAAGTGTTTAACCGTAGACAAAAAATATCTGCTAGACATGGTTCAACGTTCAGAGGACATTCAAGCCGATTTTATCGCTGGAGAATACCGTAAAAAATTCTACATTACAAATCCTAATGAAGAAATTGCCAATCCCAAACTATTTGGTGTAGAATCTTTCCAGCCTGAAGATCAATTTCAGCCTGAGTTAGTAACCAAGGATCCTAACTGCATTCTGTTGCAGACTAGAGCCAGTGACAAATATGCATTGGCAAAAGAAATGAACACCTTCTACCAGCATCAACTTTCTATTAATACCTGGGGAGGTCCGCTCAATATCCTTGAGTGTACACCCAAAGGAGTTAATAAGGCCTTTGCTTTGGACTACTTGCTCAAGGTAATGAACCGCGATAAAAAGGATTTGATTGCCTTTGGAGATGAACACAATGATACCGAAATGCTAGCTTTTGCTGGGAAAGGTTATGCAATGAAAAATGCCAACCCAGAGCTACTCCCCTATGCAGATGAGCAAATTTCCTTGACAAATGACCAAGACGGGGTTGCCA
Source organism: Streptococcus mitis (assembly GCF_003942995.1). Lineage (GTDB taxonomy): Bacteria > Bacillota > Bacilli > Lactobacillales > Streptococcaceae > Streptococcus > Streptococcus mitis_CV. The sequence goes on from NZ_RJOH01000003.1 coordinate 144,031, forward strand.
AAACCCTGCAAGACTTATTCTTATAGTCCATACTGATACTCAATGAAAATCAAAGAGCAAACTAGGAAGCTAGCCGTAGGCAGTACTTGAGTACGGCAAGGCGAAGCTGACGTGGTTTGAATTTGATTTTCGAAGAGTATGACCAGCTTGCGAGCTGGTCTTTGTGTTCTTTTCACAGTCTCATCAACCGGTTAATCGATTGTTCTACTTTTTGCCTCCAAAACCTTGGAAAAGGCTTTCTTTTGTGATATACTTCACATATAAATACAAGAGAGCTCGTCATACTCGACTCTGTTGACACAAAATCAATCCAGTCCTGTTTCTCCTGCTCTCAGTTAATATCAAGGAGGATAGCTATGAAAGCTGTTGTTGTAAATCCAGAAAGCACTGGTGTTGCTGTTGAAGAAAAAGTACTCCGTCCACTTGAAACTGGAGAAGCACTTGTAGAGATTGAATACTGTGGTGTTTGCCACACTGACCTCCACGTTGCCCATGGTGACTTTGGTCAAGTACCAGGACGCGTCCTAGGACACGAAGGTGTTGGTATCGTTAAAGAAATTGCCCCAGATGTTAAAAGCCTTAAAGTCGGTGACCGCGTCAGCGTTGCTTGGTTCTTTGAAGGATGTGGTACTTGCGAATACTGTACAACTGGCCGTGAAACTCTTTGCCGTACAGTGAAAAATGCTGGCTACTCAGTAGATGGTGGTATGGCTGAACAATGTATCGTAACTGCAGACTATGCTGTTAAAGTTCCTGACGGACTTGATCCAGCCCAAGCCTCTTCTATCACATGTGCTGGTGTAACAACCTATAAAGCTATTAAAGAAGCAAAAGTTGAACCAGGCCAATGGGTTGTTCTTTACGGTGCTGGTGGACTTGGTAACCTAGCTGTTCAATACGCTAAAAAAGTATTCAATGCTCATGTCATCGCAGTTGATATCAATAACGACAAACTTGCCCTTGCAAAAGAGGTCGGTGCTGATATCGTTATTAACGGCCTAGAAGTTGATGATGTACCTGGACTCATCAAGGAAAAAACTGATGGTGGAGCTCATTCAGCTGTCGTAACTGCTGTATCTAAAGTTGCCTTCAATCAGGCTGTTGACTCAGTTCGTGCCGGTGGTCGCGTAGTCGCTGTTGGTCTTCCTTCTGAAATGATGGAACTAAGTATCGTAAAAACAGTTCTAGATGGAATCCAAGTCATCGGTTCTCTTGTTGGAACTCGTAAAGACTTGGAAGAAGCCTTCCAATTCGGTGCAGAAGGTTTGGTAGTTCCAGTTGTTCAAAAACGCCCAGTCGAAGATGCCGTAGCCATTTTCGACGAAATGGAAAAAGGTCAAATCCAAGGACGTATGGTACTCGACTTCACCCACTAATCTAATAAAAACCTATTTTAAAAGTTGGAATGCGCTTCCAACTTTTTTATATTAAATTTTTTAATAAGGATTCAAAAAAACTTCTCTAAAACTCAATATATCAATATTTTCAGATGTAATCTTTTTAATTATTTTATGATAAATAGTTGATTTTTAGATGAAAACGGTTTATACTTAAAAAGTCTTAAAGTTTTCTTAAAAGAAAACTGAAACAACAAAAAGGAGGAATGACAATAATGAGTATCGGAATCATTATTGCGAGCCACGGCGAATTTGCTGCGGGTATTCATCAGTCAGGATCTATGATCTTTGGTGAACAAGAAAAGGTTCAAGTTGTAACCTTTATGCCAAATGAAGGTCCTGATGATTTATACGCTAAGTTTAATAACGCTGTTGCTGCATTTGACGCAGAAGATGAGGTTCTAGTTTTGGCTGACCTTTGGAGTGGATCTCCATTTAACCAAGCTAGTCGCGTGATGGGAGAAAATCCTGAGCGTAAGTTTGCCATCATCACAGGACTTAACTTACCGATGTTGATTCAAGCCTATACAGAACGCCTGATGGACGCTACAGCAGGCGTGGAAAAAGTCGCTGCGAATATTATCAAAGAAGCCAAAGATGGCATCAAAGCTCTTCCAGAAGAGTTAAACCCAGTTGAGGAAGTAGCAAGCGCTGCAGCTGCTCCAGTTGCCCAAGCTGCTATTCCAGAAGGAACTGTTATCGGAGATGGAAAACTCAAGATTAACCTTGCCCGTCTAGACACTCGTTTACTTCACGGTCAGGTTGCAACTGCTTGGACTCCAGATTCAAAAGCAGATCGTATTATCGTTGCTTCAGACAACGTTGCAAACGACGATCTTCGTAAAGAATTGATTAAACAAGCAGCTCCAAATAATGTCAGAGCCAATGTGGTTCCAATTCAAAAATTGATCGAGGTTTCAAAAGACCCACGCTTTGGAGAAACACATGCCCTTATCTTGTTTGAAACACCTCAAGATGCCCTTCGTGCAATCGAAGGTGGCGTGCCAATCAAGACCCTTAACGTAGGATCAATGGCTCACTCAACAGGTAAAACAATGGTCAACAACGTTTTGTCTATGGACAAAGATGACGTTGCTACATTTGAAAAAATGCGTGACCTCGGTGTTGAATTTGACGTACGTAAAGTACCAAACGACACCAAAAAAGATTTGTTTGACTTGATTAACAAAGCCAACGTTCAATAATAGACATCAATAACTATAGAAGAATTCTAAGAAAATTTTTCACTTTATTATCATTAATATAGAAAAGGAATAAAACCATGTCAGATATTTCAATTATTTCTGCTGTCTTGGTTGTAGTTGTTGCCTTCCTTGCAGGTCTTGAAGGTATCCTCGACCAATTCCAATTCCATCAACCAATCGTCGCATGTACCCTTATCGGACTTGCAACTGGTAACCTCGAAGCAGGTGTTATGCTTGGTGGATCACTTCAAATGATCGCCCTTGGTTGGGCAAACATCGGAGCTGCCGTAGCTCCTGACGCTGCCCTTGCATCTGTTGCTGCAGCAATCATCTTGATCAAAGGCGGTAACTTTACTACTGAAGGTATCGCCGTTGCAACAGCAACAGCTATCCCTCTTGCCGTAGCTGGACTTTTCTTGACTATGATTGTTCGTACAATCTCAGTTGGTTTGGTTCACACTGCAGATGCTGCTGCTAAAGAAGGAAATATTGCGGCTGTTGAACGTGCTCACTTTATCGCACTTCTTCTTCAAGGTCTTCGTATTGCAATCCCTGCTGCCTTCCTTATCGCTATCCCAGCTTCTGCCGTTCAAGATGCTCTTAAATTGATGCCAGACTGGTTGAACGGTGGTATGGCTGTCGGTGGTGCTATGGTCGTTGCCGTTGGTTACGCTATGGTTATCAACATGATGGCAACTCGTGAAGTATGGCCATTCTTCGCAATCGGTTTTGCTTTTGCTGCCATTTCTCAATTGACTTTGATTGCCCTTGGTGTAGTCGGTGTTGCCCTTGCTTTCATCTACCTTAACCTTTCAAAACAAGGTGGTAACGGTGGCGGCGGAGCTGCGACTTCTAACGACCCAATCGGTGATATCCTAGAAGACTACTAGAAAGGGGAACAATCATGACTGAAAAACTTCAATTATCAAAATCAGATCGTAAAAAAGTTTGGTGGCGTTCACAATTCCTTCAAGGTTCTTGGAACTACGAGCGTATGCAAAACTTGGGTTGGGCTTATTCATTAATCCCAGCTATCAAAAAATTGTACACTACTAAAGAAGACCAAGCTGCTGCTCTTGAGCGTCACCTAGAGTTCTTTAACACTCACCCATACGTAGCTGCTCCAATCATGGGGGTTACTCTTGCACTTGAAGAAGAACGTGCAAACGGTGTTGAAATCGATGACGCTGCGATCCAAGGGGTTAAAATTGGTATGATGGGACCTCTTGCTGGTATCGGTGACCCAGTTTTCTGGTTTACAGTTCGTCCTATCCTTGGAGCCCTTGGTGCATCACTTGCTGCATCTGGTAACTTAGTTGGTCCACTTCTCTTCTTCTTCGGATGGAATGCTATCCGTATGGCCTTCCTATGGTACACACAAGAGTTTGGTTACAAGGCTGGTTCTGAAATCACTAAAGACATGTCTGGTGGTATTTTGAAAGACATCACTAAAGGTGCTTCTATCCTTGGTATGTTCATCCTTGCCGTTCTTGTACAACGTTGGGTATCGATTAACTTCACAGTTAACCTTCCTGGTAAACAATTGGCTGAAGGTGCCTACATCAACTTCCCAGAAGGACCTGTATCAGGTGCTGAATTGAAAGGTATCCTTGGTCAAGCACTTGGTGGATTGAGCCTAGATAAGATTCAACCACAAACCCTTCAAGGTCAGTTGAACTCATTGATTCCAGGATTGATGGGACTTCTCCTTACTTTCCTTTGCATGTGGTTGCTTAAGAAAAAAGTATCACCAATCTCAATCATCCTTGCACTCTTTGCAGTAGGTATCGCAGCTCGTTTCTTCGGTATCATGTAATCAAGAAACTCAAAAGGAACCAGGTTCTAAACCTGATTCCTTTTTTCTATGCTTTTATACTCAATGAAAATCAAAGATCAAACTAGGAAGCTAGCCGTAGGTTGCTCAAAGCACTGCTTTGAGGTTGTGGATAGAACTGACGAAGTCAGTACCCATACCTACGGCAAGGCGAAGCTGACGTGGTTTGAAGAGATTTTCAAAGAGTATTATTCTGCCAAGGCTCCCATTGGATCCCATGGTGCAAGTACGATTGGTTCTGCTTCATAAGCAGCTTGTTCTTCTGCTGTCAGCAATTCTTTGCGAACAACAATCTGGTAAGTGTATTCGTCCATCCAAGCGTCTGAGGCAACAAAGTAACCATCTGTACCGACCTTGTCTCCCCATGAGTTTTCAACCTTCCACTTGATTGATTTGCCATTTTCATCCAAATCAACACCTGTCAAGACCATAGCATGGGTCATCAAACTTTCGCTGTAGTCCAAACGTCCAGCCTTGTCTTGAGTGAGTTGAATATCCATGCTTGATTCAAAGTCATAAACATCTGTCGCAAGGATTCCAGCTTTACGGTTGCTGAGCTGACCGACATCTGAACCAAACCAAACAGTCTCACCTGCTTGCATTTGAGCAATTGCCAACTCTTTCAAGCGCTCCATTGGAACGTTGATGTAACGAACCGCACGGCTACCAACCACATTTCCCAACATCTCAACTGTGTAAGATTTGCCGTAAGGCTTGTCAGCAGTTGGAGCATTGATAACAGAAACGTAATCTTCTAGAGGAAGATTGACATATTTCTTGTAAAATTCCTGTGGTGTAATGCCCTTTTCGCTTTGGTAGTTATTATCTTTATCGCGATAAGCAAAGTCAAACTGACGTGGTGGAAGTCCTAAAGACATAGCAAGGAAGTTAAAGATTTCTTGCAAGAGGTCTTCTTTCTTAGCTTGGACAGTCGCTTGATCTTCACCAGAAGCAAGCAAGTCACGCAAGATTTGAGCATCTTGGCGAAGCAATTTGTTAAGGATTGCATTTAACTCACGGCTGCTGCTAGATGAAACGGACTCAGGGTAAACTGACTTAGGCACGACACCGTATTTCTCAAAGAGAGAAACGACCATATCCCATTGACCACCGTCTTGTTGTGGAGTTTGAAGTAGGAATTTAACCTTACGGCTCGTCAAATCTTGGTCTGCAGTCGCAATGACTTGCTCCAAGAACCAGTTTGATTTCTCATACTTGTCCCAGAAGAATGTGTGGGCCTGTGACAACTCAAAATTTTCCAGTTTGTATTGTGAGATGAGCTTGTGGCGGAAAGTGTTGAGAGCTGCAAACATCCAGCAACGACCAGACGCTTTCTGGTTAGTAACCTTATCCTTGGTCAAATCCAATGAGAAAACAGGTGTATTGTCCACATGGCTTTGGCGACGCTCAAGGGCTGCAAAAATTCCGTTGTGGCTGGCAGCATTTTCAATCGCTTGGTATTTTACATTTGCTTCATAATTGGCAAATAGTTTATCAGTAAATGATTCTTGAATCGCGTTCATAGATTCCTCCTTTTATTCTACAGTCTATTATAACTCTTTTCACAAAGGAAGCAACTGAAAAACATAAAAGGCGAGGACATTCTCCCTCGCCTTTTTCAAATATAAACCAAATTAAGCAATACTAGCACGGAGAGCTTCTAGCTCTTCCTTGGTCAAGCGACGCCATTCCCCTCTTTGTAAGTTCTCATCTAAAATCAGAGTTCCCATAGTCAAACGCTGTAGGTCTACTACTTCCTTGCCACAATAGGCCACCATTCGTTTGACCTGATGGAACTTCCCTTCTGCAATGGTCACACGAATTTGGCTTTGATTTTTTTCTGTGTCTATGGACACAATCTCCAGTTTAGCGGGCTGACAAGTAAAGTCTTTAAGAGGAATTCCCTTGGCAAATGTCTCCACATCTCCTTGGGTCATAATTCCCTTGACTTGTGCCAGATAAGTCTTGTCCACATGACGCTTGGGCGAAAGAAGAGCATGGGCAAGCTGGCCATCATTGGTCAAGAGTAGAAGACCATGTGTATCAATATCCAAGCGTCCTACTGGGAAAACTTCCTTACTCCGAGCAATATCATCCAGCAAGTCCAGAACGGTTCTGTGCTTAGGATCCTCAGTCGCTGAGATAACTCCTTGGGGCTTGTTCATCATGTAGTAGACAAACTCTTCATACTCCAACACTTGCCCATCAAAGCGAATCTCATCTCTTTCTTCATCAATCTGCAATTTAGCTGATTTTTCTTTTTTACCATTTACTGTCACGCGCCCAGCCTTGAGCATGTTTTTGACCTCAGTCCGGCTCCCCACAGCGCAGGCAACTAAAAATTTATCTAATCTCATAGAACTATTATATCACACTCAAAAGGAGGCTGGTACAATGACCAACCTCCTTTTCGTTTCATACTCTTCAAAAATCTCTTCAAACCGCGTCAACGTCGCCTTGCCATATATATGTTACTGACTTCGTCAGTTCTATCTACAACCTCAAAACAGTGTTTTGAGCTGACTTCGTCAGTTCTATCTACAACCTCAAAACAGTGCTTTGAGCAACCTGCGGCTATTTTCCTAGTTTGCTCTTTGATTTTCATTGAGTATCAGATTTAAGAAATTAACTTCCTCGTCTCCAGAAAATCGCTAAGACAATCATGGAACCTAGTACTGCTGGAATAATGGCAGTTCCTGCTATTATCGGTCCCCAAGTCCCAAAAAGCAAGTGGCCTATAAAGGCACCAATCCATCCGAGAAACATTTTTCCAAAACATCCCATTCGCTCTCCACGATTGGTCAGAGTACCTGCTAAAAATCCCACTAGGAGACCAACGAACATACTTCCTAACATATTATCTCCTTAATTTGCCCAATCTCCGTTACGGAAGAGTGGTACACGTGTCCCATCCTCACGGATACCATCGATATCCATTTGGTTAGAACCAATCATAAAGTCTACGTGAACATCTGAACGGTTAAGCCCCGCAGCTTCAAGCTCCTCTTCGCTCATCTCCGCTCCACCAACTACGCTAGTCGCATAGGCTGCACCGATAGCCAAGTGGTTTGATGCATTTTCGTCGAAAAGGGTGTTAAAGAAGGTGATACCTGACTGAGAAATTGGACTTGGATCTGGCACCAAGGCACATTCACCTAAGGCACGCGCACCCGCATTTTCAAAGACAAGGTCTTTCATGACCTGATCACCCTTCTCAGCAGTGATATCTACGATTTGTCCATCCTTAAAGGTCACCTTAATACCTTCAATAATGTTTCCGTTATAGCTAAGTGGTTTTGTAGAGGTTACATAACCATCTGCACGACGGAAGTCAGGTGCTGTGAAGACTTCCTCTGTCGGCATATTTGGCAAGAATCCTTCTCCCTGTGCATTGATAGCACCAGCTGATTCCCAAACGTGGTTCTTCGGCAAACCAAGGGTCAAATAGGTCCCTGGCGCTGTGTAGTGAAGGGCTGAAAATTGCTCTTTATTAAGCATATCGGCCTTGCTCTTGAGGATAGCTGCATGCTCTTCCCAAGCCTTAACAGGATCTGCTTCGTAGACACGACAAGTTTTGAAGATTTGGTCCCAAAGGAGATCAACTGCTTCTTCGTCGCTCGTAGCATTTGGAAAGACTTTCTTAGCCCACTCAAGTCCAGCAGCGGCTGCTACAGTCCAGCTAACTTTGTTGGATTGCGTTGCGATGCGCATTGGCTTCATAGCAAGTCCCATAGCTTTAGCAGAAGCTGAAAGCTTGTCAGCGTCCACACCGTTCAAAGCACCTGGATCAGATGAACGAACTCCGAGACGGCTAGCCTTGTTCTCCAAGAGATAGTTCATCTCAGCAATCTTGTATTCTGGTACATTATCCAGACGCTCCATCGGTGCATGGAGGAATTTCTCACGGTTGATGACATCATCTGTCCACTGAACAATAACCTCATGCGCACCCAAGGCATAAGCTTCTTTGACAATTAAGTGAGCCAACTCACGTTGCTCCACATCGATAGAGAGAGCCAAAGTGTGACCAGGTTGCACGTTGATTCCATTTGCAACCAACAATTTCGCATATTTTTCTAGATTTTCTTTAAAATTTGGTAAAACCATTCTATTCTTCCTTTTCTTTTTGTTTATTTTTCTTTCAAAGCAGAGAATAATCCTGCTAGTGCAATAGCACCTGACAAGAGTGCTGTCGATAGAAGAATCGTCTGATCAGCAAGTTCTAGCTGATAGTCAAAAACTTTTTGAGCTGTTTTGTCTTTTACAAAGCCCTTCCCTTACTAGTATATCACATATATTGGTATTTTAAAAAACAAGCTTACTGAAGCTTGTTTTTAACTACCTATCCAAGAATTAAAAACGAAATATATAGCTATATTGACACTCTTCTTTTAATTATATTGACATAAAAAAGGCGAGGTGATATTCTATAGATATACACTAAAAAATACATAGGAGCAAAAAGATAATGGACGAAAATTTTAATAATGAAATTGCAAAACAAGTTACTAGTGCTATTCTGGATAAATACCTTTCACCTGTTATTTCCAAAACAACTGACAAATTTAAAACGCTCTACAATAAGGCAAAAATTGATCTAGAGATTCCTTTCCAAGATTATTTGACAAAATCTTATGAGAAATACAGTAAAATCAAAACGATTATCTACGGAATTGAGCCCAAAAGACTGTATGATTTTTTTGAAATCCCATTTTTAAAAAAGGACTCAGACATCATCAAGCCCACTGAAACAAAAGTACTAACTGAACTCTCAAAATTTTTAATTATTGAAGGTTCTGGTGGAATTGGTAAATCTACTCTCATGAAACACCTTTTTCTAAGTGAATTAGAATTAAAAGACTATATTCCTATTTTTATTGAATTAAAAGATTTCAACGAAGAGGGGCATTTAGACCTTGAGAAATTACTGCTAAAAAAACTAAATCAATTTCACAATACATTCCAAGAAGAATATTTAGATTATGCACTTCAATCTGGATGCTTTTTATTCCTATTGGATGGCTATGATGAATTGTATAGCGAAAACCAAAAAGAATTTTTCAAGAAGTTAAATGATTTTTGTGACAAATATCCTGAAAACCATTATATCCTTTCTTCCAGACCTTATAGCGAATCGGAATTCATTGAATTTCAACGTTTCACAGTTTTAAAAGCTGTTCCTTTTAATAAAGAACAAGCCATTAGTCTTATTATTAAAATTGAATATCCCGATGAAGAACTCAAAAATAAATTTATTCGTGATCTAGAGAGTGGTTTATATGATAGACATGAATCCTTTGCTTCAAATCCTCTGTTACTAAATATTATGCTCTCCACTTACAATGACTATGCAGAAATTCCGCAAAAATTACACCTATTCTACTACCAAGCCTTTGATACCATGTTCTCTAAGCACGATGCTACGAAAAGTTATCGACGAAAAATGTTATCAGATTTAAGTTCAGATACTTTTAAAGAGTGTTTTGCAATCTTCTGTCTTCTGACATACCAAAAAGCAAAAACAGAGTTTACCTTCCCAGAGATTGAAGAAATTTTTAAAAAATTTCCTCCTCGAATTAAAAACGTTCTCAATATAGGCAATTTTATCCACGATTTAGAAAACTGTCTGTGTGTACTATACAAAGAAGGAAACAGATACAAGTTCTCCCATCGTTCTTTCCAAGAATATTTTGTTGCTTACTTTCTAAATATACAAACGGATAGTAAGATGCGTGACTATAGTTTTCGTTTAATAGAATCGGGAAAATTTAGGGCCAGTGCAGATTCTGTATTTTTTATGTTAGAGGATATGAATACCCTACGCTTCAATAGCAACATATTGATTCCATTATTAGATAAATTTGAAGAATCTAAATCTGATGAAGAAGACTTATTTGAATATTACATTCTCAATTTCCCTGTAAAAATTGAAATTTCTCATAGCCCTAGCGACTCGTCTCTTGAATTAGGATTCTACGAACCAACAGGTAAACTTCAGAGTTTTATTTATTATTTTTTCGACAATACTATTGATTATACAGTCTACAGTACAAGTGATAATAATCCCCTAATATCATTCTGCGAAAATAATCATTTAATAGAAAAGGTTATAGGAGCAGAAGACCTCATTGAAAATAAAGAATTATTGGACTTATTTAAAAAATCTTGGGTAGGTCAAAAAATACTTTCTCTCACTCATTACAAGCAGAAACTGATAGAGTCCCTAACAGATGAGGAAATAATCTTAGAGGATTAGTATTCTGTAACCATTATAAATTTTTGTTCACAATTAAAAAAATAACGGGACTGTTAAATCTCCTGTTATTTTTTTAATTATCAAATATCTCTATGAAACTGGAGCTAGTCTACGGCTTAAAACAACTCATCAAACAAACTCAACTGGTTATCCTCTGGCATATTGCCGAGAATGCCCATTTCATCCATCTTTTCAACCAAGGTTGATGAGAGTCCACCACGCTTGCGTAGTTCTGTTTTAGAGAGAAATTCTCCCTCTTCTCGCGCTCGCACCAATTGCTTGGCAACGTTCTCTCCCAGACCATCCATTGCTACAAATGGCGGGATAAGGGTGTCCCCGTCAATGAGGAACTCTGTCGCCTGACTACGGTAGAGATCGAGTTTGCCAAACTTGAAACCACGCTCCCACATCTCATTGACAATCTCAAGAGTTGTATAGAGATCAATTTCCACATTAGAGGCTTCATTGTTCTTCCGTTTTTCAGAGATTTCTTCCATTCGGCGTTTAATGGCATCCAAGCCCGCACCCATAGTCTTGATATCAAAAGCCTTGGCACGAATGGAGAAGTAAGCACAATAATAATAAATCGGATGGTGAACCTTGAAGTAAGCTACACGAAGGGCCATCATAACGTAGGCTGCCGCATGGGCTTTAGGGAACATGTACTTGATTTTCCCACAGGACTCGATATACCACTCTGGCACCTTATTAGCCTTCATGGCTTCGATATAGCCATTGCGTTCCTCTTCGGAAATCTTGAGCCACAAGCCCTTACGTACCCGTTCCATGATGGTAAAAGCCATCTTAGGTTCGAGACCAGCATGCATGAGGTAAACCATGATATCGTCCCGACAACCGATAACAGTCGATAGGTCAGCGATTCCTTGCTTGATCAAATCCTGAGCATTTCCCAACCAGACATCTGTACCATGGGACAGACCTGAGAGCTGAAGCAACTCCGCAAAAGTCGTCGGATGCGTCTCATCTACCATCCCACGTACAAAGTTGGTTCCAAATTCTGGAATCCCCAGCATACCTGTCGGCGTTCCGATTTGTTCAGGAGTCACACCTAGCACATCAGTCCCAGAAAAGAGGGCCATCACGCCTTCGTCATCCATAGGGATTTCATTAGGATCAATCCCAGACAAGTCCTGAAGTTTCCGAATCATGGTCGGATCATCATGTCCCAGTACATCGAGTTTGAGGACGTTCTCGTCGATATCATGGAAGTTAAAGTGAGTGGTCTGCCATTCAGCTGTCACGTCATCTGCTGGATACTGGACAGGCGTAAAATCATAGACATCCATGTAGTTAGGAATAACAACGATTCCCCCAGGGTGTTGTCCTGTTGTCCGCTTGACACCGGCAGCACCTTGGGCAAGACGTTCCACCTCTGCATCACGATAAAACTTGCCATAATCTCTCTCATAGCCCTTGACAAAACCATAGGCAGTCTTGGCAGCCACCGTACCAACCGTTCCTGCACGGAAGGCATATTCCTCACCAAAGATATCACGCACATCCAAGTGAGCACTAGGCTGGTCTTCTCCCGAGAAGTTCAAATCAATATCGGGAACCTTGTCCCCATCAAATCCAAGGAAGGTCTCGAACGGAATATCCTGCCCATTTTTGCTGAGTTTATGACCACATTTAGGACAGTCCTTATTGGGCATATCAAATCCTGAACCGTACGAACCATCTGTGATAAACTCACTGTACTGACACTGACCACAGACATAGTGAGGAGAGAGAGGATTAACCTCCGTAATCCCAATCATGGTCGCAACAAAACTGGACCCAACAGACCCACGAGAACCAACCAAGTAGCCCCGTTCATTGGAACGTTGCACCAGCATCTGGGAAGCCAGATAAATCACGGCAAATCCATTCCCCAGAATAGAGGTTAGTTCTTTTTCAATCCGCAAATCAACGATATCTGGCAGCGGATTACCATAAATCTCAAAGGCCTTCTTATAGGTCAACTCGGCAACTGTTTCTTCAGCCTTGTCAATGAAAGGCGTATACAAGTCACCCTTAACAACCTCAACGGGTTCAAAGATTTCTGCCAAGGCATTGGTGTTTTCAATAACCAATTTGCGAGCTAATTCCTCTCCCAAGAATGCAAATTCATCCAACATTTCATTAGTCGTTCTAAAATGAGCTTTTGGAAGAGGAGCGGGTTGGGCATGTTCGCCATGACCAATAGTTCGGTTAATCATCGCCCCCTGTCCCAAACTACGGACGATAATTTCACGGTAAATCTCTTCTTCTGGTTCGATATAGTGGACATTTCCCGTAGCCAAAACGGGCTTGCCAAGACGGTCGCCGACCTCTATCAAACTTTTGATAATGGTCTGTAGTTCTTCCATATCCTTGACCTGCTCCTTGGCGATCAATGGCGCATAGATAGCTGGTGGCATGATCTCAATAAAGTCATAATACTTGGCCACCTCAACCGCCGCATCCACACCTTGGGAAACGACTGCATCAAAAACTTCACCTTCAGAGCAAGCTGACCCTAAAATCAAACCTTCCCGATGAGCATCTAGAACTGTTCTCGGAATCCGGGGCACCCCTTCAAAGTACTTGGTATTAGACAAAGAAACCAGCTTAAAGATATTTTTTAGACCTATCTGATTCTTAACATAAATAGTCGCATGCTTGATTCGAGCTTTTTTGTAAGAATCTGGACTAATCAAATCAATGTTGAGTCTAGCTAGATCGGTCACACCATGTTTTTCTGCTACCTCTTTGATAAAGATGAAGAGCAGACGACCAGTAGCTTCCGCATCGTAGTTGGCCATGTGGTGATGTTCTAAGGCCACACCAAAACGCTTGGTCAAAGGTCCCAAACCATGACGTTTATACTCAGGATAGAGATTTCTAGCAAACTCCAGCGTATCAATAACTGGCTGACTAATCTTTGGCAGACCATGACGCTCATAATTGGCATTCATAAATCCTACGTCAAAGGTTGCATTGTGGGCAACCAAGACTGTATCCTTGCAGAATTCTTGGAATTCCTGTAAAACTTGTTCCAGTGGCTTGGCATTTTTGACATGGTCATCTGTAATTCCAGTCAACTCAGTAGTAAAAGCTGACAAGGGATGCCCAGGATTGATAAATTCATCAAATTCAGCAATGACATTCCCCTTGTACATCTTAGAAGCCGCAACCTGAATCAAATCATTATAGATAGCTGAAAGTCCTGTCGTTTCCACGTCAAAAACCACGTAGGTCGCTTCTGACAAGTCCATCTCCACTTCGTTATAGACGATAGGGACACGGTCCTCCACGATATTGGCTTCCATTCCATAGATTAGCTGAATTCCCGCTTTTTTGGCCGCCTTATAGCCGTGTGGGAAGGATTGAACATTCCCGTGGTCGGTGATAGCAACTGCTTTGTGTCCCCACTTAGCAGCTGTCGCAACGATTTCTTCAACCTCTGGTAGAGCATCCATGGTCGACATATTAGTGTGAGCATGAAACTCAACCCGGCGCTCACCTTCTGGCATCAAATCCTTCCGCTCATAGTGAACAACTTCCTGCACATCCTGCACATTCATAGTCAAATCGCGTGTGAAGTTATTCATCTCCACATTACCACGGACTCGGAGCCAAGAATTTTTCTTGATGAGGTCAAATTTCTGAGCCTCTTCCTCGTTCTTAACCCACTTTTGCATCGAAAAACTTGAAGTGTAGTCTGTCATTTTAAAATTGATTAAAACACGACCTGTTCTGGTCACTTTTTGCTCCACATCAAAAACAACCCCTTCAAAGACCAGACGATTTTCCTCCGTCGTCACTTCGATCATAGGAGTAATCTCCGCCTTGTCCAGCTTGGGTTTAGCTGCAGCTTTTTTCGCTTGAAAATCAAAGGCTGGTTTCTCTTCAGCTGGAGGAGGTGCCATCTGTTCTAGTTGTTCCATAGCACGGAGTGCTTCCTCATTGGCAGCTTGAACAATCTGCTCATTTTCAGCATGAAAGGCCTCTTCTTGCTCTTGGGTCAGCACATCATTCTTCTCGACTTGACAATTAAAAGTTGGAAAGCCAAATTTTTCAAGTTGTTTAGCTAAATTAGGAAGGTGATTTTTCTTAAAGTGTTCCTTATCAATCGCCTCAGAGCCCTCAATAAAGAGTTGGTTCCCCTCCGCACGAACTTGCAAATTTTGATAAAGGGACTTAAAACCTTGACTAGCACATGGCCCTTCAGAAAAAGCCTCTCTATAGTAGGACTGCAAGAGCTGATTTGAAAATTCTCGAGACAGAGTCTTGATTTCGAAAACAGCCTTATTACCTGTCTTAGAAAATTCTTCCCTCAAACCTTTCTTTAATTCTAAAAAGATTTCAATCGGTAAAATATTAGAAAATACGAAATGAAACTCCCATACCTTACTAATTTTATGAACCACAACTCGCTCAATATCAGCCTGTGCTAAAGCAGGAGCCTGTCTCATTTCAGCAGGCATCCCCAGTTGATTCATCAAAATTTCAAAACTATTTGACATTCATTTTCCTCACATTATTCTCCTACTATTTTACCATACTTAGAGGTAATTTCTAAATCATGACCACCCGTCAAACGGGTGGTTTGTCCCAGGGCTATAAGCCCAAATTACCAGCCAGCGCCTAAAGACGCTGGCTTTCACTTTGTTCAAGCCTTATTGCTCTTGACTCGTCACTTGCCTCTCAAAGAGGCTTTAGTATTACTTACCACTATCCCTAAAGGGATCCTCATATTCTTTTACACTTAATTTATCTAGTGCTATATCATGCTTTTCCTGTTCTTGAATATATTTCTTAATTGTGGC